>WTJZ01000210.1 GCA_011524615.1 Akkermansiaceae bacterium
GTTAGATAATACACATATTTACCGAGAGATCGAGAGGATCATTTCAATCTTTTTGCAATATTCAGTGAGGGCTCTCATGTCAAGTTGCAGTAGGGGGCATCTGGATGGGAGGTCTCATATAAAAAGCAAAAAACACTAGTTGGGGGAACCTCCAGTCTAGTGTTTCTTAATTGCATGATCAAAGCTGACTCAGTTTTACAGAAGTTACGATCGATTACGACGAGTGAAGAGAGCTAGTCCGCCTAGGCCTAAGAGTGTTAATGACGTAGGCTCTGGAGCGAGTGATAAGTTGTTGATAAAGGTAGATGAACCTGCGTTAGGGCTACTCGCCTTGCCGTAGAGATAGAGTCTAAACTCAATTGGAGAGCTCTCAGAAGAGAGTGAGGATACATCGAAGGAGACATTTGCCGTGGAGTATTCTGTACTGTGCGTATAGGTGCCAATCTCATTGCCATCGACGAATCCGCCTACGCTGGACATAAGTGACACTGTATTGGAGGAGCGCGGAACGGCCTCAATGTAGTAGTCAAAAGAGAGGTAGGTAATACCTAATGTGCCTGGAGTAACCGTGAATGACAGATATTGTCCATCCGTGATGACAGACGCTAAAGTGGGAGAAGCGTCAAGAAAACCACCCGTCTCACTGCCCCCAAAACCAGAAGCAGTAAAGTTAGTTGTCGATAAACCTGCTCCTGCCGTAGCCGCGCCAGCTGATGCTCCTACGGCGTCAGGATTCACGGTGACAGCTCCCGAACCGGTGTTCGTTAGATCCCATGTGGCGACGGTTACGCCATGGGCGGCTGATAGGAGAACAATGCTTGATATCGTGCATTTAACGATCTTATGTGTAGTTAAGTTATTCATTGGGGTTTTAATATGCGCCTACCTTATTTGTTTATCAAGATTAAAAAGATTCAAAAGTCTAAATGGTTTTGAGGGCGCTCCCTGACCAGATAACGCGCTGACTCCCCCTAATGAAAGGCCTCAACTGATGAGCGTGCCACCGCAACTGGATCCTGCGCCAGCAGTACAGCCGAAACAGTGCTTGCCTGTTTGGATCGGTAGAGAGGAGAAGCGTTGGATGTCGACCTCCCAGACGCTGAGTTTATGGTCAGCAACGTTGCTCTGCTTACCCTCGTCTTCTAGCTGGAGCTTCAGTTGTTGATTGAAGTCACAGTCATAGACTTCGCCCTGCCAGCCGACATTAATCGTGTTGCGGCACATGAGTCCTTCGACAGAAGCGGGGTTAAAGTTATCGATGAGGAGCTGCATATACTCGTCGAGTTGCTTATTACGCTTCAGGTATGAGGCGTAGCGCGCGATGGGGATATTCGTGATGGCGTAGAGGCTATTGAAGACAATGTTGAAGGCCTTCTTGAGTTCGACCTTGTAGTCTGCTTCGAGTTCGGCTTGGTCCCCTGGAAGAAAGGCCCCGTTTGGGTTGTAGACAAGGTGGAGCTGGAGAGTTGGGTCGGATCCATAGCCTAGCTCGTTGAGCATCTGTAGGCCTTTGATACTGGCATCGAAGACGCCTTCTCCACGTTGTTCCTCGACATTTTCTGCTGAGTAACAGGGAAGGGAGGCAACGACTTCTACTTGCTGGTCGGCGAGGAATTGGGCGTAGTCTTCATAACCATCTACGGTGAGAATGGTAAGGTTACAGCGGTCGATGACCTTCTTGCCCATCGCACGAGCACTGGTGACAAAGTGCTTAAACTCGGGATTCATCTCTGGAGCCCCGCCTGTGAGGTCTACGGTATGTATGGTGTCTGCGCTCTGGAGCCAGTCGAGGATGCGATCGACGGTTTCTCTGGTCATGATCTCCTTACGTGCTGGGCCTGCATTCACATGGCAGTGTACACAGGTGAGGTTGCACATCTTGCCGACATTGACTTGTAAGATCTCTGGGGTCTTACGCGTGAGGATCTGAGAGAATTGGTCGAGGGTTTGATCAAAGAGATTGGCCATATTAAAGAGAAGGAGGCTAAAGTTGTTGAGATATTCCGATCATGTAAATGGCAAACTGTTCAGAAGTCAAAGATTGAGAGGCTACTTTCTACCTCTTGGTCGAGACAGTTTCTATGGGGCCTGATGGTTTATACATTCTTCATACTTGTTATATATTTCCCGCCATCTATATATTCCAAAACAAACATCATATGTTTGTTTTGCGTGATTATTGTCTATTACTCACGTTTTGGTTGTGCGCTAGAGTGATTCTCGTTGCTGGTTCTGACAGAGTGGCGTATATTGTATATCGATACGTCGATTACTACTACTTATGTCAAAACATGTTAAATTATCCGATGAGGCGCAGAAGGCGCTCAATCGGCAGAAACAAAGCTCCGTGATAGCGAGCTTTTTCGTCTCCGTGGGGGTTCTCGCTCTCATGGGATTAATTCTTGGTACCTTAGCAGTCTTTATTCCTGATGAAGAGGCTGATGTGATTATCTCATACCAAGCGAATCTACCTGAACCAGATTCGTTAGAGCCTCAGGTAAACGAGCAAATCCAGCGTAGTGTACCGAGTCCATCGTCATCAGCCTCTAGTGTTGCGGATGTCATTGCGTCGATTTCTTCAGATGCCGTATCAGTCCCTGTCCCTGTAGAGTCTACGAGTGTAGAGTCCGTTGAGTTCGGAGAGATAGATGACTTTGGTGATGCGATGTCATTTGAGTCAGACGAGGCACCGGACATGACGTTCTTTGGTACGACCGGAGGGGGGGGAATGAAAGGGTATCTCTACGACTTTAAGCAAAACTCTAAGAGTAAGGAGAGTAAGCTCGGTAAGTACTATATGGCAGATCGTAATATCCAGACTCGCATACCGGTGTACCAAAAGGCCGTGAAGTCTGCGGTAGATAAGAACTTCCATGACAAGGCTCTAGAAGGTTACTTCAAGCATAGCACGTCATTGAGCATGAATTACCTTGTTATCGATAAGGATAACGCGACAGTTGGGCCAAAGGCCTTTGGGGCAGAAGGGGTGATCGCTCCTGCAGGCTGGCTCGTGAAGTATGAAGGGGTGCTTAAGCGTAGTCGCCCTAGGAAGATGCGCTTCATGGGGCTCTTTGATGACACGATGATGGTCTTTATCAACGATAAGCTTGTGCTCGACGCGAGTTGGCAAGAGGGCTACTCGGGGGAATTTAATAAGTATGAATTGAATCGTGATATCCCTCAGATCTTCAGGAAACCATTCCGCATGAGTGAGTATCTACAGCTCAATGCTGGAGACAAGATTACGATAGTTCTAGGTGAAGGTCCAGGCGGGCACCTAGAGGGAGGACTCTTCGTCGAAGAAGAAGGGGTGGTGAATCCTGGTGTTGCCAAGGATGGAAATTACTTACCTATTCCGTTTTGTACCATGCTGTTGACTGAGCGAGATAAGGAGCTGTTAGCTCAGCGTAAGGTGAAGGTCTGTGTGGATAATGTGCCGGTCTTTAGCATCCAGCAATAAGGGCTGGATACTCAGTGTATTATTTCTCGGCTAGTAGGTCTTCTGAGGAACCGTCAGCGTGTACGATTACAGAAGATCCGCCAGTCAGCTCTGAGAGCTTAGCAATATGTTCTGTTGCTTTAGGTTGCATGAGGGAGATAGTATTAATTGTTATGCTTTTTTTATTGGCTGTTCTGGCAATCTCTCTAACGATCTTCTTATCTCCTCCATCACCATCTGTCATGAATACGATGGTGTCTGGGGTTGGGGAAAGGCTGAGCGCTACATCTAGGGGTTTCTTCCAGTGAGTGCCCAGGACGAGTTCGGTGTTTGCTATCTCCTGAAGGCTCTTTTTAATGTTGCCTTCGTTAGGTTTGACCCACTTTGGTTTTAGTTTCTTCAGTTCTTGCTTAATACCTCTTTCAGAGAGGGTCCAGTCAACTTCTTCGCCGTCTTCTTGAACCGTTTTCAGTAATTTAGCAGTGCCTGGTTCAAAGACGAGTTGGTCTGAAGACTGCCAAACGGGACCTGCGAAGAATATAAGACAGTACTCGGGACCGTCCTGGAGCTTTTTTACCGAACTTGCGAGTTCTTTTTTCATGAGCCGGACGCGATCCTTTTGCTTCATTGAGAGTGAATAGTCAATGACGTAGCAGATGCGTTCACCGCTGATAGTAGAGCCGAAGAAGGAGGTTGATTCAAAGTTGGTATCAGCTTCAAAGCCACCTCCGAAGTCATCGAAATCGCCAAAATCACTGCTTTCCATCAGGTCTGTGGTGTCAATGGATGGAATAGATACCGCACTAGGAGCGCTGCTTGTGATCACACTTGCCATGCTTGTTGACGGTTGAGCAGCGGGAACAGATCTTTGTTGGGTTTGTGGCTTTTGTTCAGAAGACTGATCAGAGTCTTGATCGTTACTGATCGAATAGGATATGATTACATCTGGCTCCTCGGTAGGTATGATTTGAGAAATGAGTCCTAGAGTTAGTCCGATGAGTGCTATTGCTAGTATAGAAGATGTCAGTGTTATGACGTTTGATCTGATGAGATCTTTCTTTTGTTTGATCTTTGCTTCTTCTGAAAGCTCGACGTGAATAGCCATGTATCCATCTTAATGATTGTGGATAGTCAATTCAACGAGTTATTCGTTTGTGCTTTACATATATATATTACATGCATAATTCTCGTCAAAATACTAGACTCTATAGGTCAGCATACACTTCACTTCTAGTTATTACTTTTATTTTGCGTCGGTGGTATTTATACTGGGTTCTCCGTGTTGGAGTGGTGAATGACGCATTTCAGGTTAGCCAAAAAAAGAAGTGGCTATCGGATTAGCTCTCGATAGATCGCTATAACGGCCTGTTGCATGTGTTCTAGTGTGAACGGGCTCTCCTTTGTTACTACCGTAGGTCGTTGGTGGTACCAAGAGTTGAGTTTGCTTACTGTAGCGTTGAGATCTTCTGGTGGAACTGCCCCCTCAGGGAAGAGGGTCGAGAGTTGTTCGGCGACTCCGCCGTGATCAAAGCCTAGCACTGGCTTGCCAAGTCGTAGGGCTTCGAGGCTGACGCGCCCAAAGGCTTCTTCTTTGGTAGAGAGAGAGAGGACGACATCGCTGACGGCCATGATGTCCTTGAGGTCGGAGCGTTGTCCAAGAAAGGAGATGTCCTCTGTGAGCCCTAGATCGGAGGCTTGTTGCTGTAGTTCCTCGAGGAATTTGGTGCGTTTGGCATGCGTACCTCCTGCGAACCATCCGTGTACAGGGATGCCTTGCTTCTTCAGTTCTGCGAGGACTTGGAGGAAGAGTTCGCCTCCTTTCCATCCGGTAATTCTCCCTGGTAGGGTGAGGAGGTATTTGTCTTGTATCGAGGCTCGCAGTCTCGTGGCGTCCGAATCTGCCGAGGGTTGATACCCGTGAGGGTAATCCTTGTCTGATACTCCTCGATGGATGACCGTCAATTTATCAGGAGCTGTCTTAGGATAGTTCTCTAGGATGTGTGACTTAACGGACTCAGAGACGGTGATTACCCGTTCTCCCTTGGTCATGATAGCGGAGTACGCTGAGACGCTGTGGAATCCGTGGAAGGTTGTCATGAAGCGAGGACGAGTATCCTTAGGCATACCCTTCCAGGCGAGGTAGGCGATCCATGCTGGGACGCGTGAGCGGGCGTGGATGATGTCTACATTGTGCTCTATGAGAGCTCTTCGTAGAGCTCTGATTTGGCAGAGGCTCTGTAGGTTTTTCTTGTGTACAGGGAGGGTGAGGTGTTGCCCCCCCTCCTGTTCAAGTTGCTCGACCATCGGGCCTCCCGCTGAGATAACGAGAGAATCATGGCCTGCAGCGATGAGTGCACGACTTATCTCGAGGGTGCCGCGTTCTACGCCGCCGCTCACCAACTCGGGTAAGATCTGCACTACCTTCATGCCTTAATTACGCTTGAGAGTGCTCAAGGGCAGCCTCGATGAAGCCTGCAAAGATTGGGTGAGGCTGATTTGGCTTAGACTTGAATTCTGGGTGGAACTGAGCCGCAATGAAGAATGGGTGATTTGGTACCTCGACGATTTCAACGAGTCCTTCCTTAGCAGAGACGGATGAGATGACGAGGCCATTGTCCGTGAGGCGCTCCTTATACGCAGAGTTGAACTCATAGCGGTGACGGTGGCGTTCACTGATGCGGTCAGCATTGTAGAGCTTGTGAGCGAGGGTGTCAGGGTAGACGATCGACTCACACGCTCCGAGACGCATGTTGGCACCTTTTGACTCGATCTCGCGCTGGTCTTCTTGTATGTCGATGATCGGGTTAGCACACTCCTTCTCGAACTCAGTCGAGTTAGCGCCCTCGATACCACAGACATTACGGGCGAACTCGATAGAGGCGATCTGCATTCCGAGACAGATACCGAAGAATGGGATGTTATTCTCACGAGCGTATTGGGTCGCGAGGATCTTGCCCTCAGTTCCGCGGTCTCCGAACCCACCAGGGATGAGGAGTCCATCTACCTTTCCGATGACTGCCTCGGCTCCTTTTTCCTCGATCTCCTCTGCGTCAACACGAACGACCTCTGGGAAGGTGCTATGGTGAGCGCCTGCGTGTGTGATCGATTCGTAGATCGACTTATAGGCGTCTTGGAGTTCGATGTACTTCCCGACAACTGCGATCTTTACTCGGTGCTTAGGATTGATGATCTTATCGACGAAGTCCTGCCAATGAGAGAGGTCAGGGTTATGGATGTCGATGCCTAGACGTGCAACCACGAGGCGGTCGATGAAGTGCTTACGGAGGTTCAGAGGTCCCTCATAGATGGTGTGATCAACGTCAGCGAATGGGATAACGGCTTTCTCGTCGACGTTACAGAACATGGCGATCTTGCGACGGTTATCATCATCGAGCTCTTCTTCCTTCTCTACACGACAGACGATCACGTCTGGGATGATGCCGATCTCGCGTAGTTTGGCGACAGATTGTTGTGTGGGCTTCGTCTTGATCTCACCTGCAGCGCGGAGCTTAGGTAGTAGAGTCGCGTGGATGAAGCAGACGTTCTCACGTCCTACCTTGAGAGTGAACTGACGTAGAGCCTCGAGGAAGAGGTGCCCCTCGATGTCACCAACGGTACCTCCGATCTCTGTGAGGAGGATGTCTACATCTGGGTTGCGGCGTGTTACTTCGAAGAGGCGTTCCTGAATCTCATCCGTGACATGTGGGATGTATTGAACGGTCTTACCGAGATATGTTCCGGCACGCTCCTTCTTGATCACTGTGTCAAAGACTTGACCAGAGGTGAGGTTGTTAAACTTAGAGAGTACTCCTGAGGTGAAGCGCTCGTAGTGTCCGAGGTCGAGATCACACTCTGCGCCGTCGTCTAGGACATATACCTCACCGTGCTGGAACGGGCTCATCGTGCCAGGGTCAACGTTGAGATATGGGTCGAACTTTTGCATCATGACCTTGAGGCCACGTTGTTCAAGGAGAGCGCCAAGAGAAGAGGCTGCGAGTCCTTTACCGAGGGATGAGACCACGCCTCCTGTGACGAAAACGTATTTCATTTGCTTGCTGTTTTCTGTATCGCTCATAATAACGGGAGTCTTTGCCTACGCTTCGTCAGATAGTAAAGCCTTAAGTTGTGATTCGATGATTGGAACCTGCTCTGGGGTGTCGAGTCCGATAGAGGTGTCCTCTGTGATGGTGACGTGGATCTTCATGCCGTTTTCCAGTGCACGGAGTTGTTCGAGTTGTTCTGCTTGTTCGAGCGCGCCCATGGGGAGCCAGACGAACGCCTCTAGTGCAGAGCGCTGGAATCCATAGATTCCCTTGTGACGATAGTTCGGTAGGTCTGCGGCTGGTTGTCTGCGAAACGGAATGGGACTGCGTGAGAAGTAGAGTGCTTCTCCTGCCTTGCCGAGTACGACCTTAACGTAGTTGGGGTCATTAACATCTTCTTCGCCAAAGACATTGGCGGCAGTGACGATGTCGTATTGAGATTCATTCTGCAGCTTGTCAGCAAGAGCATCGATGAGTTCAGGTTCGATCAGGGGTTCGTCTCCCTGGATGTTGATGAGATGCTGGGCGCTAGGGAAGTGTGAAGCCGCTTCTGCGATGCGGTCTGTACCTGTAGGGTGGTCGACCTTGGTCATGACGACCTGTGCTCCAAACCCTACCGCGCAATCGTAGATCTCTTGGTCGTCGGTGGCGATGACGACGGCGTCGAGCTTGGTGCACTTTAGAGTGCGCTCATAGGTCCATTGGAGGAGTGGTTTGCCACAGAGTAGGGCGAGTGGCTTGGCCGGGAAGCGGGTAGAGGCTTTTCGGGCAGGAATGATTCCTAGCGTGACAGGATTAGGTGCATCGAACATGACAGGCGGAGGCTAGTGAATTTTGCCGAAATCTCAAGAGCAAAAAGTGAGACGTTCAATGACTCCCCCTAGGAGTACAAATAGGGGGTGGGTCTTGCAGGAGTCTGGATTCTCAAGTGAAGATAATGCAGGAGTTTCTATTTAAAACTTGATAAAATTGCGTTTTTCTCTATAGGTGGCACAAATCACCTTTAGTTTGCTAAAGAGTGGGCGCATTGCGACCCACTCTTTTGTGTCTCTAGAGAGCCCATCCTAACGCCATGACTAACGATATTGTAGCACTCATCGAATATTACGAACGCGAGAAGCAGCTTGAACGCTCAAGAGTTGTTGAAGCTCTGGAGTATGCCTTCGTATCCGCTTACAAAAAGAACGTTCCTGGTGCAGACCGCATTGAGACGATCCGTGCGTCGATCGACCTTAAGAAAGGGAAGACCACGATCTATGGAACCCTTTCCGTGGTGGAAGATGATGACGTAGTAGACCAGTTTAATGAAGTACCACTCACCCTCGCGAAGAAGAGAGACGAAGACGCTGAGGTTGGTGGAACAGTAGAATTTAACATTACGCCGAAGAACTTTGACCGTATCGCGGTACAGACAGCGAAGCAGACGATGATGCAGCGCCTCCGTATGGCTGAGAAGGAAATGCTATATGATGAGTTCAAGGACAGAGCAGGTGAGATCGTATCTGGTCTCGTACGTCGCTTTGAGAAGAGTGATGTGATGATCGACCTTGGTAAGTTCGAGGCCCGCATGCCTCAGCGTGAGCGTGTTGTTACAGAGGATTATAACATCGGTGATCGTGTGCGATGCTACGTTGTAGAAGTACGCAATGACCAGCGTGGTCCTGAGATCATTCTTTCCCGTTCACACCCTAACTTCGTGCGTCGCTTGTTCGAGGCAGAGGTTACTGAGATTGCAGACCGATCGGTCGAGATCCGTGCGATCGCTCGTGAGGCTGGCTACCGTACCAAGATCTCTGTATGGAGTGAAGATGAGCGTATCGATCCTGTCGGTGCGTGTGTAGGGATGCGTGGCGCACGTGTGAAGAACATCGTCCGTGAACTTAACAATGAGAAGGTTGATATCATTAACTGGAATGATAACCTCCACGACTTCGTGACAGATGCACTCAAGCCAGCTCGTATCAAGTCTATCCAGATCAATGAAGAGGATAAGGTAATCAACGTTACTGTAGAGGAAGAAGACCTCAGTAAGGCGATCGGTCGTCGTGGTCAAAACGCCCGTCTTACCTCTCGTCTCCTCGGATGGGACGTACAAGTACGTCGTGACGAGACTCAGCATGAGCAGTTCGAGGCTCGCCTCCATGATGCTGCTCACACTCTCGCAGAACAACTCCAAGTCTCAGACGATGTTGCTGATCACCTCTACCGTGCAGGTGGAGTATCCGCTGAGATGATTACCCAAATGCCAGTAGAATACATCGCGTCATCTATAGAAGGACTTGATGCTGATGCAGATCAGATTCTAGAGCGCGCAAAAGAGGTGGTTGCACAAGCAGGTTAATTCCTGTACGATGAAAGACCGCTGTAAAATATAACCCAAGATTACCATACATGCCTGAAGATACCCCTAAGAAAAAAGAGAAGGTGCTCGATCTCATTGATCAGCCTAAGAAGTCACGTCGCCAAAGACAGCGTGAGAACGCTCCTAAGACCGAAACGTTGGCTGATAAAAAGGCAGCAGCTCTCGATATCTTCAGTGAAGATGGTGGTGCTAAGAAGACGAACCGAGTCAAGAAGACTAAGAACTCAGGCAAGGATCAACTCGCCCCTATCTCTAAGGTTCTAGAGGAGGCTAAACCTGTCGAAGAAGTTGCGGAAGCAAAAGAAGGTGACGCTCCTGCAGCGGCCAAGGCAGAGCCATCTCTTGATAAGATCATCTCTATCAAGCCTCCGATCGTAGTGTCGGACCTGGCTGAGAAGATGGGATTAAAGGGCTTCGAATTAATGAAAGATCTCATTGGGTTAGAGGTCTTCGTAGCTCCTCATCAGGCGATCGAGCCTGAGATTGCAGAAAAGGTATGTGAAATTCATGGGTTCACCTTTGAGCGTGAGAAGCGTGAAAAGGGTGGTGGCGTACACAAGAAGCAAGAGAAAGTAGTTGCTCCTGAGGTCGTAGAAGAAGAGCCTGAAGATAAGCTCGAGTACCGCGCACCGATTATTACATTCATGGGGCACGTTGACCACGGTAAGACGTCTTTACTTGATGCCTTTCGTAAGTCTCGTATTGCGGCTGGTGAAGCTGGTGGTATCACGCAGCACATCAACGCATACCGTATCGAGCATGAAGGCAAGCCGATCACATTCCTTGATACTCCAGGTCACGCGATCTTCTCTGCGATGCGTGCACGTGGTGCAGATATCACAGATATCGTCGTGATCGTGATCGCTGCTAATGACGGTATCATGCCACAGACGAAAGAGGCGATCTCGCATGCTAAGGCAGCGGGTAAGACCATGATCGTGGCTATCAATAAGTGTGACCTCCCTGCAGCTGATCCAATGCGTGTAAAGACGCAACTCATGGAGGAAGGACTCAACCCGGTAGACTTCGGTGGTGATGTAGAGACTGTAGAGGTGTCTGCTCAGACTGGAGCGGGGATGGATGATCTCCTAGAGCTACTCGCTCTCCAAGCAGAGGTTCTCGAACTCAAGGCTAATCCTAGAGCGACTGGTAGAGCCGTCGTCATCGAATCACGTATTCAACAAGGTCAAGGGCCTACTGCTACTGTGATCGTGGAATCAGGTACCCTTAAGATGGGCGATGCCTTCATCTGTGGTGCTGGTGACGGTAAGGTGAAGTCCCTCATCAACGATACAAATGAACGTATCAAGACAGCTGGACCTGCGACTCCAGTAGAGCTCCTCGGCTTCTCAGAGCTACCATCTGTAGGTGATGAAGTAGTCGTGATGAAGAATGCGAAGGCTGCTAAGAAACTCTCAGAAGAGCGCCGCTCAGAAATCAGAACCGAGTCTCTCAGTGCTAAGCAGAAGACTCGTATCGAGGACATGCTCTTCCAAGTAGGTGACGGTCCTAAGAAGGCGATTCTCTCTCTTATCCTTAAGACTGACGTACAAGGATCGGTCCAAGCGATCAAGGGAGCGATTGATGAGATCCAGTCTGACAAGGTGGAAGTCCGCTTCCTCCACGCAGCAGCAGGTGCAGTCACAGAGACTGATATCATGCTCGCGAGTTCATCAGACGCGATCATCATGGGCTTTAACGTGAAGGTAGAAGGCAAGGCTGTTAAAGCGGCTAAGGCTGAAGGCGTTCAGATCAAGCTCTACTCCATCGTATATGAGCTGATCGATACGGTACGTGAGGCGATGCTCGGTCTCCTCGAGCCTGAGACACGTGAGAGCGTGATCGGTCATGCAGAAGTGAAGCAGGTCTTCAAGGTGCACAAAGGATTTGCGGCTGGATGTATCGTTACTAATGGTAAGGTACAACGTACGGCACATGCTCGTGTGGTGCGTGGTGGTACTCCGGTATTCGATGGTAAGATGTCAACTCTACGCCGATTCAAGGACGAGGTGAAGGAAGTGAAGGGTGGTACCGAGTGTGGTATCCGTCTTGGCGAGTTCAACGAGTATGAAGAAGGCGACATCATCGAGTGCTATAACCTAGAGAAAATCGACCAGACCCTCTAATCTATGTCTAAGCGTCTTCAACGTGTCAACGAGCTCCTCAAGAGGGAGATCAGTGCAGTGCTCCAGCGAGAGTTCGAGTTCAAGGACTCTCTCGTGACTGTTACGTCTGTAGACGTCACGCAGGATCTCAAGGAGGCGAAGGTCTTCGTCAGTGTCCTAGGACCTGGAATGGGGACTGTAATGAGTACTCTCCGCGAGAAGCGTGGGATGATTCAATCCCGTGTGACTAAACGAGTGGTCCTTAAGAATACGCCAGTGTTCGACTTCCGCTCTGATAATGGAACAGAGCGAGGGATCGACCTCGTACAACTCTTAGAGGAGGTGGATCAAATCCCAACCGCTCCTCCTGCTGAAGAGGAGGAATAAGCGACAGAGATGTCCCTAAACACAAAAAAGGAGAATCAATCGATTCTCCTTTTTTTGTGATGATGAATAATAGGGAGAGATTATCTCCCTATGCCGGTTTTGGTTACGCGTTGATCTCAGCGATGGCTGCTTCTAGCGAGGCAGCGTCCTCGATCGTGTAGAAGGTAACGGTCTTATCGATACGTCCCATGAAGCCCTTGAGTACTTTACCAGGGCCAAGCTCGATGAAGGTGGTGTTCCCCTCAGCAATGAGCTTCTGCATAGACTCAGTCCAGCGTACTGATCCTGTGACTTGCTTAGTGAGAGTCTCACGAATCTCGTCTTCGGTCTGAGGTGCATCTGCGGTGAGGTTCGCTACTACTGGGATAGATGGGGTCGTAAGAGTTGCTTCTGCGAGTGCTGCGCCGAGTTTTTCCTGCGCTCCTGCCATGAGGCGTGAGTGGTATGCTCCAGCGACGTTGAGCTTCTTAGCCATCTTAGCTCCAGCTCCTTTTGCTCCAGCGACAGCCTTGTCGACTCCTTCTTCTGTACCAGATACGACGATTTGTCCTGGGCAGTTGTAGTTGGCTACGTCGATTCCGCATTCTTCAGCGAGTTGTGCGATGCCTTCTGGTTGTCCACCGATGACAGCCGCCATAGTTCCTGCTGTTGCTGCACATGCTTCATCCATGAGAGCTCCGCGGTGTGCGACGAGCTTGAGTCCGTCTTCGAAGCTAAAGGTACCAGCTGCCGTATGTGCAGTGAGTTCTCCTAGAGAGAGACCAGCTGCCGCGACAGGGGTGAGTTGAGGACACTTTTCCTTCAGAACACTGAGGAGGGCGAGTCCGTGGAGGAAGAGCGCAGGCTGACAGTTGCCTGTCTTGGTGAGGTCCTCATCAGGTCCATTAAACATGATGTCGGTGATTGATCGGCCAAGGATCTCATCCGCTTGCTCGAAGAGAGCCTTTG
Source organism: Akkermansiaceae bacterium (assembly GCA_011524615.1). Classification (GTDB taxonomy): domain Bacteria; phylum Verrucomicrobiota; class Verrucomicrobiia; order Verrucomicrobiales; family Akkermansiaceae; genus WTJZ01. The sequence continues at coordinate 13,285 of WTJZ01000210.1, forward strand.
CTGCTGGATATTGTTCGACGAGATCTTGTCCCATGCCCACTTTTTGTGCGCCTTGTCCGGAAAAAAGAAGTACTACGTTGCTCATAGATTCCTTCTTATTGGTACAGAGTGGGGCGATTGCAAGATTATATTGATAGAGCCATAAGAGGCTTGTCCGCTACAGCAGTTCAGGATAGGGCTAATCCTATGAGCGAATGGTATTATACATGTGAGGGCAAAGAGCTAGGGCCGATCTCTAATGAGGAACTCGAGGCTAAGCTCTCTTCTGGTGAATTAGGAGAGTCGACCACAGTTTGGCGAGAAGGCATGTCTGACTGGGTGTCTGTATCAGATCGTCCGGCATCTGAGGTCGTAGAGGAGCCTGCTGCTGAGTTAACTCGTATGCCAGAGCAAGGAAAGTGGGAGCTCATGGCGTTGGCGAGTTGTGTACTGTTCTTTGTGACGCCTTTCCCGATCATTGCCTTTATCTCGGCGCTCCAGGCGAATAATGCCTATAAGGATGGACGCATGGAAGATGCGGTGAAGAAGCTCCATAATACGAAGCGCCTTCTCCTCGTCAGTGTTGGCCTTGGGGTCGTAATCTACGGAGTGGCGATCGCTTATCTATCTGGAGCATTTGCGTAGACGACTAGCGGAGGCGGTATCTGAGATTTTGATTGAGTGATTCGGCAGAGAGCTTAAGATAGATGTCATGAGTACGGCGGTGTTTGTGAATCCCTTTACCGACTTTGGGTTTAAGAAGATCTTTGGTCAGGAGGCCTCCTTGGTTTCGCTGAAGGGGTTTCTGAACTCGCTCCTGCCTGCTCACCATCAGATCAAGGAGCTAAGCTTCTCTAAGAATGAGGCGCTTCCGCGCGAGGAACTCGAGCGTAAGGCCATCTTTGATCTCCTCTGTGTGAGTGAATCGGGCACTACCTTTCTCGTAGAGCTCCAGAAGCAAAAGCAGAATTACTTTCGCGACCGCTCGCTCTATTACTCCTCGTTCCCAATACAGGAGCAGGCTAAGCGTGGGGATTGGAACTTCAAGCTTCACCCTGTGTATTGTATAGGCATTTTAGATTTCTGTTTTGATTATGCAGATGATGAAGAGGGACAGGGTGACATCATCCACACTGTACAGCTCAAGGATCAGCGGAATAAGGTCTTCAATGAGAATCTGAACTTCATCTATCTCGAGGTGCCGAACTTTGACAAGGGGCTCGGAGAGCTGGAGAATGCGCAGGAGCGATGGTTATACTTCTTCAAGTATCTTGACCAGCTCGATGAAATACCGGCCGAGTTTGTGGGAGAGGAAGCGTTCGAGGCGGCCTTTGAGAGTGCAGCCCTACCAAAGATGAGTGCGAGCGAGTATGCGGCATATCAGCAGAGTCTGAAGACATATCGAGATCTGAAGAATGTCATCGATACGGCTGTCGACGAAGGGTGGGATGAAGGTCACGCCGTAGGCCATGCAGAGGGCCATGCCGAAGGTAAAGCTGAGGGGTTGGCTGAAGGCAAGGCCGTAGCGTTAGAGGGCGCACTCAATAGGTTGATAGCAAGCG
>WTJZ01000155.1 GCA_011524615.1 Akkermansiaceae bacterium
ACTTCGAGTTTGGAAAACTCTTTGCCTTCACTTTTTCAAAACGTGACTCCTTGGTGTTTTTTTCTTCGATCCATTGGGCCATGTATTGGGTGGCTTTCATGGTTTGATGTTGGAGCATGGCTCCGATGAAGTTGGCTTTGCGGTGGGCGGTGAGGTTATGCATGATGTCTGTAATGGCATGCTTGACCCGTTCTTTGATCTCTTGTTGATCGAAGCGCGCTGCTAAAATTTGATCGCCGCGGCTCTGAGATCTTTGCCAGAGTGTTGAGTCTTCATAGAGTTCGATAGCACTTGAGGCAAATGCTAAGGCATTCTCTGGAGACTGCACATCCTCTATAACGCGTCCGTTCCAGTCCTGTCGTTCTTGAGCGTTGGCTAAGACTCCTTCCGCGCCGATATTGGTTGTGACGGATGGGGTGCCGCAGAGCATGGCCTCAGTGAGCTTGCCCTTGAGGCCCGCACCAAAGCGGAGGGGGGCGAGGAGGACTCTCGCCGTCGCCATGACCTCACGAGCGTCTCGGGCCCATCCTTTGACCAAGAATCCTTCCTTCTCATTGTGTAACTGCATAGCCTTTGGGGGGACGTAGGCTCCGTAGACGTGGAGTTCGGCATGGGGGAGAGCTTGGCGGATGGTTTTCCAGATTCCTTGCTTGAGCTGTAGGACTGCGTCCCAGTTTGGCGCATGGCGAAAGTTACCAATACTGATAAAATGTGCTCTCTCCTCATAAGGACGGCGTTGTTCCTCATAGGGGGATAGGAGAAAGGGACAATAGACCATCAGGCTACGCGGGATCTGGTAGGCGGATTGTAAGATCTCATACTCTGCCTCGGAGATCACTAAGGTCAGGTCACAGCGAAAGATCGAGGCTACTTCGCGCTTGGCGTCATCTGTATGGAGATCGGCGGCCGTTGCACTGAGTCCTTTTTTTACAGCCTCATGGCGTGCGCGTCGTAGGCTATGGAGGTCCTCCATATCTAAGAGACGGAGCGCCTGAGGGCAGATGGTAGCGACTCTCCAACCGAACTGCTCTTCCATCATAAAGCGGTCAAATAGAACCGCCTGAGGCGCCAGCTGAGCAATGTAGCGATCGAAGGAAGAACAATTTAAGCGAATGACCTCGGTCTGAACGCCCATGGACTCTAGATCGGCTTCATGCTCTCCGCGGGCGGCAGGACTGGCATAGTGTACGTCCCAGCCCATGCTCTGAAACAGGCGTAGCAAGCTCAGCATATGGCTACCCGCCGCCGATGAACATGGCTCGGGCCATACATAGCCGATGATTAAGAGTCGGGAGTTCACTCGATGGCGAGGTAGTGATGGAGGCAGGATTACGCGGTACGTTGTCTCACTGCTTCGTAGAGGCAGATCCCAGTGGCGACACTGGCATTGAGGCATGGGACCGCTCCATTCATAGGGATGGAGATGAGGAAGTCACACGCCTCTTCTGTAAGGCGTCTCATGCCCTTCTCCTCCGAGCCGGTGATGATGGCGATGCCTCCCTTGAGGTCTGTCTCGTAGAGAGATTGGGTGGCCTTGTCCGAAGTACCGACGAGCCAGACGCCTGCATTCTTGAGCAGGTCGAGGGCGCGGGAGAGATTGGTGACTGTGATGTATGGGATATGATCAGCAGCACCTACAGAGATGCGTCTCACGGTATCCGTGATGCCGACAGCCTTATCCTTTGGTGCGATGACCGCATCGACACCAGCTCCGTCTGCAGTACGTAGGATCGCTCCGAGATTATGGGGATCCTGGAGGCAGTCGAGTACGAGGTAGAGGCCCTGAGGCTTCTCGATGAGCATTCTTTCTAGATCGTTCTCATCGAGGCGAGGACGGCGCTCTCCTGAGACTTCACGAGTGTGCTTATTGTCCCGTCCGTCACGGTTACCTGAACGTTTATTACGCGGTGCTGGCATGGGGGGATCATTACGTTCCTGATTCTGGTTCGTCAAGAGGTAGGATCATGCGGATACAAAAAAAGGCGCACGAAGCGCCTTTGATCATAGTGAGATTCTGATCTGCTTAGCCGACCTCGACGACTTCCTCGTCTTCATCCTGACCGTGTGCGAGGATGAACTGGAGGTCACTCATATCAAGGTTACTTGCGAAGCCTTCGTCACCGAGGACATTCGTTACAAGTGCCGTCTTCTGGTGTTGGAGGGTACGGATCTTCTCCTCTACCGAGTCACGGGTGAGTAGTCGGTAGGCGATTACCTTGTTCTTCTGACCGATACGGTGTGTACGGTCGATCGCTTGGTTCTCTACAGCCGGGTTCCACCATGGATCATAGAGGATCACGTATGAGGCGGAGGTGAGGTTGAGTCCAGCACCACCAGCCTTCAAGGAGAGAAGGAATACAGATGGATCCTTGGTCGTCTGGAACTTCTCGATCTCTCCTCTACGGTCCTTAGTCTGACCGGTGAGGTAGTTGTATGGACGGGCTTCTGATTCGAGCCTTGTCTTGATGATATTAAGCATCGAGACGAACTGAGAGAAGACGAGTACCTTGTGACCTTCCTCATGGAGTTGATCGAGGAGGTAGAAGAGGGCGTTCATCTTAGCCGACTCTTCCTTGAGATACTTAGGATCAACGAGTCCTGGGTGACAGCAGATCTGACGGAGTCTCATGAGACCTTGGAGAATCGCGAAGGAGTTCTTCTTCACCGCTTCATCAGAGTCGAGGCCTAGGAGCGCCTTCTGGATACGCTTCAGTTCGCCCTTATAGAGCTCGCCTTGGACGCCATCCATGACAGCGAAGACTTCTTCCTCGGTACGAGGTGGGAGGTCCTTAGCCACCTGTGTCTTGGTACGACGGAGGAGGAATGGCTTAAGTCTCGCGGCGAGACGGAGTTGTGATTGTGGGTCCTTACGCTTGTCGAAGCGCTTCTTAAAGTAGGTGCGGGTACCGAGTACACCAGGCATCGCGAAGGCCATGAGAGACCACATGTCCATCAGTCTGTTCTCAATAGGAGTACCGGTGAGGACGAGACGGTTTTGGGCATTGAGCTCACGAGCGGACTTAGCAGCCTTAGAGTCAGGGTTCTTGATCTGTTGACCCTCATCGAGAACGACAGCGAGCCAGTTGATGGTCTTGAGGGCGTCTCCACAGACTCGGAGTTGAGCGTAGTTAAGGACTACGATGTCGAGTTCCTTCTCGATACGGTCCTTGTCGAAGTCGTCCTTGGTGTAGAGGATCTCTACATTGAGGTTCGGAGCGAACTTGTTCGACTCCATCTGCCAGACGTCGAGAACCGACTTAGGACAGACAACGAGAGCTGGGAGCTTGTTGCCCTTCTTGATCGCTTCTTGACGGAGCCAGAGGAGGTAGGTGATCGATTGGATCGTCTTACCGAGACCCATGTCATCCGCGAGGATACCACCGAAGTTGTTGGTCGAGAGGTAACTGAGGAAGTGGAAGCCTTCCTCCTGGTATGGACGGAGGGTGGCCTGAAGGTCTTCTGGAACCGGAGGCTTCACATCAATCTGAATCTGGTTCGCGCTCTGTGTGATCTTATCCCAGATCTGAGGGTCGAAGACTTCGGCCGCACTTGGATCAGCCAGCTGAAGGGCGTGCATACGGTGCGTCTCACCAGAGAGGTCGAATGGATCGAGGCCGAGACGGGTAACGGCTTCGCGTTGCTCAGGGTCGAGCTTGATCTCAAGACGCATCCAAGAGCCATCATCCATACGCACATATCCACCACGAGCGGAGACCAGCTGACGGATCTGAGCCTTGTCTAGTGTGAGACCATCAACATCGATAACGATACGGAGGTCGAACCAGTCGATGTCTTGGTTCACGACCTCGAAGCGTACGGCCGCTGAAACAGGATCGGAGAGAATCGTACCGAGTTTGGCATCGGTATTCATCGTGACGTTCTCCTTGAGCTTGTCACACCACTCGGCGAACTTCTCAGGGAATTGCTTAGAGATCCTGACCTTAAAGGCGTCTAACTTCTCATCGTAGGAGAGTCCCATGTCGCTGAGATGCTCATGGATAGGGTAGAGCTTTTCGCGAGAGAAGCGGAGGAGTTCCTTGCCCTTTGATGGTCGTTGACTCTCGACTTCCCATCCGTTGCGGCGAAGCTTTTCGGTACGGATTTCATCCTTCTCGTTTGCGGTGACTTCGATGACGAGGTGCTCGGTCTCAGCAGAGGTGAGTCCCTTCTCGAGACGCATGTCGAACTGAGGCGTGAGCTCTAGATCGACGACGCGATCCTTCATGGAGTCTGGGAGAGTCGCTCCGATCTTACGGAGGAACTCGACTCCCTCGAGACTGTCGATGACGGTCTTAGGGATCTGGTAGCGAGGCATCACCTCGGTCTCATCGAGCCATCTTGGAGGTCCAGGGAAGACGGTCTCGTCTGATTGGTATAGGATGGTACGACCTGGGAGGAGACGTACAGAGTGCGTCACCTCTTCGTTCTCCGAGGTGATCAGTTGAAGGGCAAAGTTGTTTTCGTTGAGGGTGTCGTCCTCACACTTCCAGCTAAGAGGTGTCTCGATGACCTTGAAGAACTGTTCATCGAGGTTGACGAGGATTCCCTTGAGGGCAGGCTGGTGGAAGAGGAGGTTCATGAAGGCACATGACTCTTCCTTATCGAGGTCGATAGAGGTAGTCTGGTGCTCGGTATAAAAGGTATGGAAGTGCTCCCATAGCATCTGCATCTCGACCTGTGTTCTGATCGCAGAGGCCTTGTAGAGTTCATTGATCTTCTCGACATCTTGCTTCTCACGGACGAGGGTCCAGGCTTCATCATTGTGGTACTTATACTCGAGGTGAGCCTCATTGATGGTAGAGACGAGACG
>WTJZ01000072.1 GCA_011524615.1 Akkermansiaceae bacterium
GCAAATGCTACAATACTTGTTACTTTTGACTTCACTGGTGGTTCAGTAGCTGCTAACTCAGTGATTGGTACAGCTTCGGACTTTTCCTCGGACTTGTCAGGAGCTAGTGCGGCAACTGAAGCGTTCGGCTTCAATGAAGCTCAGGCAAATGATGCTCGTGTCACAAACAGCTTTACGTATACGGTATCAGGTCTTGCGACTGGAGAGACCCTTAATCTCACCAGTATTGATTATGATTATTCTGGTGAATACGCTTGGGGAACTCAGATTAATTTTAACGACACAGGTTGGAAAGATCAGCAAACGGACGCATTCAGTATCAGCTACTCAGAGAGCCTTACAGACAGAGGCTTGAGTAATGGTGATATGGTGACCTTTAGCTGGGAGCACGCGAGTGCATCTAACTTTAATGATACCGCACGTACGCAGTACCTAGATAACATTGTGCTTAATGGAACAGTGGTTCCTGAGCCCACCTCACTCGCTTTACTTGGCTTAGGAGGTTTAGCTCTCGTTACCCGCCGTAAGCGTGGCTAGGTGCTTATAAACACTTTACAATCTTTGATAAGCGGAGCTGGAATCAGTTCCGCTTTTTCAGTGTATAGCGAAGGGCTGTTGATCTGCAATGAAGTTCGTTAGATCAAAAATGTATTAGGCGGAGGTTCTCCCTTCTGCTGCGTAGGATTCCCCCTGAATCCACTAATGTTGGGGGGAAGCCTTGGGAGACGACGTCCCCCAGTAATACGAAGTCAACGCTTGTGTAAATATGATAGACCAAGGAAGTCCTCGATGTGGCTCAAGGACTTTCGAGATAGAGAGAGCTTATCGCTTACGACGTGCTAGTAATGATAATGCACCTAATCCAAGTAGGGCTGCAGATGTCGGCTCTGGTACGACTCCTGAGAGAGTAACATTATCAAAGTAAGTGAAGTCAGGATTGCCGTCAGCGGTTGCGTCGACGAACTGGAGTGTCCATGTGACGGTGTCAGCGGTTGCTAATGGTGATGCAAAGTTAATCGTGTAGCTATCAAATGTTCCCCCTTCATTGGCTGGAGATCCAGTGGTGAAATTACCTAGGCTCACATTAGAGCCTCCCCCTATGGAGTAGAATAGTTCAACGGTGTGAACATTGTCCCACCCTACAGCATTGAGTGAAAGAGAGGTATATTCTGTATTGGCAAGCCCCGTCGAAGTGAAGGAAGAGGTCGTAGAGCTGCCTCCAGAGGTAGCGACACTCGTGGTCATGCCGTAACCATCAAGAGAGAGAAGCGAATTATCCGTGATCCCTACATTGAGAAAGCCTGTGGCTGTAATCGCTGAAGTAGTAGGATTATTATAGCCAGCGTTGGTCAACGCTTGGAATGAGACGAGTGTAGAAGCTGATGTGATTCCGGTTAGAACTGCTAGGATGCTTAATGTGGTTTTCATAATATCGAGGCAATAACTTACTGCCATCTAGAATTATGCGTCCTAGAAAACTCCATTAACACTTAGGTGAACTTTTTTACGATTTTCAACAAATTCCTAAGAACGTATTGAAACGAATGTTCTGGGGTGAGGGGAGCTGGACAGGCTATTCGATGACAATTTGTAGGGCGTCATTACTCTGACTAAGAGTCCTTATGATTACCTCTAGTTGGGGAGCGTTTTTCGTGATGCGTATTGTTTTTGTATCAGGTAGTGAAATTTGGTCAGCATCACATGTGATTGAGGCGGATTGAGTTAAATCTATTTCCTCAAACCGGGTATGATTGAGAGAGCTGGTGTACACGGTGTCAGAGCTGGCGACATAAAGCCTCTGCACATGAGGGTCGACAAAGGAAAGGAATGGGGGGCGATAAGGAGAGAAAAAGCTGAGGAGGTGACTGCTGTTAGTCGTTTGTAAATGTATGCTATGCATCTCCTTATTGTACGTTATGGCGAAGCCGTCGACATACTGATTAATTGCCGTAAGACAGGCAAGAGCTACAGGGGTGTAATCCTCCTTTGACTGAGCGCGAGAAGCATGGTCATAGCGTAATACGGCCTCTGCGAGTTGTAATTCCGTACTCGTTCTGCAGTCTAATTGATTAAAGAACGCGACTAGTTGGCTGCCAGTTGGCCTGTGCTCAGCTGAAAAATTATAATGGGGGAATTGTTGTGCTATTTGGATATACCTTTTGATGACATCATTCTCAGAGTGGCTTAGGTGAGCGATGATGTACTCGAAGTCCAGTTGTATCATTTTGGCTTGGACGAGGTGATGATAGGCGTGTTCGTTATCGGGAGCGAGTTTAAGTGCTTTTTCGAAGAGGATGACACTGTTGTCTAATGGCGTGACAGCGTCCTGACTCTTTTGGAACTCGAAGAGAGAGAGACTCTCATAGAGCTTCTTAGTCGCTAGGTCTGAGAGCCTTTGAGCCATTTCTTGTTTTGAATCGATTAAGGCTGCTTCAAAGGTTTCATATTCATGTATGACACTAGAGATTTCATCCCCCAGCTGATTGACTTCCAGCTTCTTTGATTGGAGCTGGCTGCTGAGCGTGAGTACTATAATAGAGATGACGATGATCGAAAAGAGGATGATGGCTGAGGTAGTAGCGTTTCTCTTGAAGTATAGTTGACTTGTTTTGAGTAAATTACTCTTCTCTGCCGCCACTGGGTGGTCACTCGCATAGCGCAGTAGGTCTTGACGTAATTCGCTGACAGATTGGTAGCGAGAGTCAGGATTAGTAGCGAGGGCTTGCTTGATGATTAGTTGTAGTGAGGCGGGGCACTTAGAGAAGGGGGCGAGCGTTGATTCTTGAGTATTGACTAAGATCGTTTCTACATCTCCGGGGAAAGCGGGTCTCCCCTCCATGGCTAGATAGAGGATGGCACCTAGAGAGAATACATCGGACCGTTCATCATAGAGGTCGTTAGCGAGTATCTGCTCTGGTGACATATAGCCTGGAGTGCCTTGAATATGGCCATAGAGTGTAGAGTTCTTCTTCTCTAAGTTATAGTCACTACAGGGAATGTGTGTATCGTCGGTGAGCATCCTGCCGAGCCCCCAATCGCAGATCAAGACCTCGCCGAATACGTCACATTGGATATTCTCAGGTTTGAGGTCTAGGTGGATGATGCTCTTGTCGTGAGCATAAATGATCGCATTACAGATGCTGATAAAGGAGTCTACTATGAGCTTGTGGCTCTGTACTTCTCTAATGAATCGATCGTAGGTGTAATTGGACTTGAGGTCCATCGTGAAGTACGGCCTCTCATCCTGATCTAGTCCTACATCATAGATGTTGATGATGTTGGGGTGACTGAGAGATGCAGTTAACCAAGCCTCATAAACAAAGTTATCGTAGTATGAGAAATTGAGTTCATCGTTGAGTACTGCATAGGCAATATCTCTGTTGGCCATCTCGTCTCGAGCCTGGTATACGGTCTTAAGGGCTCCTTGCCCTACACGGTTGAAATTTGTGTACCGTTCTTCCGTCCCCCTTAAGGCTCTATATCGCGGGTTAAGATCCTCTATGGAGTCAGGGTCTTCATTAGAAACCTCGTGAAGTATATCAATGAGAGCCTTGTCAAAATGAGAGATGCTGGGGTCTGCCATGTAATCGTTAAGATGGTTCCAAATCACTAATGATCGACTTGATCTCTAGCATGAGGCTTCTTTTGACCCTGCGGCGTAGGGTGTGAACAGATCCTTCAGAGAGGCCTGTTTTCTCAATAATTGCTGTTTTGGGTTCCCCATTTAATGCCATTTCAAACGCCTCTACGGCTACTCCTCTAAAGTTGTTTCTGACCCGTTCTAAGGCTAGTTTTGAGATGTAGCTCTCCCATTGAGCATGGATGAGTACATCTAGATCTGAGTGGGAGGAGTCCTCAGATTCGAGACTAATGGTGTAGCCGGCTAGTTTAGTAGAGTTAGACTTATTCTTACGATGATACATGAGGACGCTAGTCCTGACGATTTGGGATAACCAGTTTCTGAATTTACCTTTTGACTGATCGTACTTCTCTAGGTTTTTGACAAGGTAGCATAAGGCTTGCTGGGCTAAGTCATCTAGATCATTTTCTGGAACGGAGAGCTTTCTCAGTAGGAAGTAAATGAACTTTTCGTATGTACTATGCAACTCGTTCCAAGCGTCTTGGTCGTTTAAGTTAAGTGCTCGACCAATGAGAGTGTAACGAGTGTCAAAATTAGCCATTGTGTGCGTTTAAGCTTAACGCACTATTGTGTCAATCTTAATGAGCTATGCCCTTAATCGGCTGAAGGCTTCAACCTCCAGAACGATTTATCACTGTTAGAGTCATTGGGGAGTCGGGCGCGGACTCGTTGTTTTGAGTTTGATAGGGGAGTCATTGTAAACTCTTCTAGGTTCTCGATAGCATCATAGGTCGTCCAGGTCTCTAAGTCTTGGCTATGATCAACATAGAGTAGTTGGTCAGTGGTTATGAAGGCGGTATCGAGCTGGAGATAGGTCTGATCGTTCTCCCGTAGTACGCCCATGGGGCTATGATTAGGTAGATGAGGATCTGTACCGAAGTAGAATTCAAAGTAGTTAGAGATGCCGTCATTGTCTGTATCCGCGTCGGGATCCTCTAGGGTAGAATCACCCTTCTTTGACACCCAATAATCATAATCAAAAGAGGAGGGGGCACCGATGAAGTCAAACTCCCTCGCGACAACAAAACCAGAAGCGTTCGCTTCATTTGCCATCTGGATGGTGATGCCTTTTACGTTGGTAGCGAGAGGAATACCAGATGCGTGACTCAATGATACGGATGTCCAGTACCATGAACTTTCATTAGGAGCCCAGTGAGTAGGGGAGATGATTTCTAAGGATCCGTCCACATATTCGAATGTAACGGAGTATCCTTGATTAGAGCGACCACCAGCACCAGAGTCCCAACCAAAGACGGAGTGAATGCTGTCAATATCGTAGCCTGCAATATTCTCATTCGTATCGAATTGTAGCTGAAACGTGTCCCCTGGTGAGAGGGTGACCTCTGAGTCCCCATTGATAGCACCATCGGTATTACCAGTCGACCCTGTGATGAGTTTTTGGTGGTTGACGGATACATCATATCCTGAGCCTGAGGTCGACAGGTAGGCTGATTGGCCGAGGTCATCAGTATCGACCTCGATCACCGAGTTACTGTAGATACTCGTGTATGAGACGACATCATCGATATCTCTGAGAGGGGTGATGGAAAAGGCGTCTATGATGAGGTATTTAGCCTCTTTGTTGACGATCTTGATGGTATGTAAGCCTTGTTCTAGATCCTTGATTTCGTACGCTAACTGTTGGTACGATCTCGAGGCTTCATAGAGGCTGATTGTTTCTTGCAGGACGTCGTCTATGAAGATGTCTACTAGTCCCATATCGTGGTTTTTTTGTGACAGGAAGCTGAAACCTGTTCCGTGGAATGTGATTTCGCAATAGTCATCCACAATGTTGGTGTACGTGATGTCACCATAATAACACGAGGAATTCTCCTGAGTCTGCCAGGTTCCATAATATCTAACTCCAGAGGTGTCGTTTAAGAGTTCAGTGTGTCTAGCCCTTGAGATGTCTAGTGTTTGCTCTACTTGATTTCGTAGGAGAGTAAGTGAGAGCGGCCCGCCTGCTGGGACTTGTAGGTAGGGAGTCCAGAAGCTATTGGCGTCAGTAATGGTGACGCCATTCAGGCTACGAATACAGTCGAGGGGCTTGAGTCCCACGCTCGCCGCATAGGAATGGGCGTCCATTTCTTGGAAGTAGATGCCATCTTGGTCAGGAGAACCGAGGACGGATTGGATAGCTGTATCGGTTACAATAGAGATTTCGGCTCCCATCAGTGGTTCGTTGTAGTTGTTGGAAGTTGTCCCTGTTGAAAAGTCAACCGGGAGAGGGGTTGGTGCTCCCTCGGAACCGTATGCATCCATGCTAAAGTTAGTGAAGCCTAATGCGAGTGCTGGGGAGTCATCACTCACGTTATAGTTGAGAAGGAGAGGATTAATGAACAGGGGATCTGCAGTGACAGAGTCCTGATCACTCTCCTCCCAATCAAACGTCGTGATGTTGACGGGATCGCCGTTATTATAGAAGAGGTTTCGGTTAGTACTGCCATTCTCGGTGCTGACTCCTGTCTCGTAAGGTCCATACGGAGTACTGGCTAAGATGATGTTGTTGTAGATTTCATCGTTACATTCATCGAACCATACGTGCATGGCGATGCCCATATTGATGAGGATGTTGTTAAAGCACTTTCGATCATATCCTTCTCTTAATTTAATATCCGTATTGAGACACAGATTATTATACACCCAGTAATTACTGCATCCGTCATCGAGATCGATACCGAATGAGTGTGGTTCATCATAGTGCACTCTGTTATTCCGAATGTGGGTGGTTTTGTAAGCGTCTAAGAGGGCGTATGGTCGCTTGGCTGATCCGTTTTCCCCTGTATTACCAGGACCATCCACTGTCCAGAACCGGTCTCGCCCCCATGCATTAATTGGGCCGTGGTCATGTGTCTCTCTAACACAGTCAAAGAGGTCATTGTACTCGATGATATGTCCACCCCATGATCCGTCACAGATATTAATCCCTGCTCTTGGGCAGCGATGTATGGTGTTATTTTTGATCGTGATCTCTTCACAGATAAAGAGGTTTACCCCTGCTGTCTGCTTTTCATAACGCCCCATGTTGTACATGTAGTTGTTTTCGATGGTTATACCTTTGGGGTATTCGTCCGTTTTGGGGCCTACTTGCGCTAAGTCTATTTCTGATGCTTCTGTTACGGCATCATCCCATTGGTTGGGAGCCCAGAGAGAGTTCTTACTTCCTGCCACATTGATACATGTAGCCCCTACGGAGAGGAACTGGTTTCCTTCGATGACATGATTTTGGTTGAAAGCACTGAGGAAAATAGCATTTCCCCCGAGGTCTTCGAATGTGGAGTCTTGGATCGTGATAGATTCTGCATTCTCGATATAAATTGCTCCAGTCCTGACAACAGCCCAGTCAGACCTGTTGAGTAGTTCATAATCCCCTGTGAATAAGGTTCTATTGGTATGCTCAAAACGAAGCCCTTGGAAGGTGAGGTGAGACACGATGCTCTCTCCGCCTGATATATTGATAATTTGTTCTAAGCGTGAGATCTCGATGGTGGAAGTATCGAGGTCTGTCCCTTCTTCTGGATAGTAATAGAGTAGCCCTGTGCTCGAGTTATAAAACCATTCTCCAGGGGCATCGAGTTCTTCAAAAATGTTTTCAACCATTTGATACTCAGTGTGCATCTCACTTCCTCTATTATTATCGCCGACCCATGTAGTGAGTAACTCTCCCTCGGCTGAGACGCCATCGATCTTGAAAGAGTTCCCCCCCCAGAGTCCCCAATGTAGACCTCGAATAAAACCCGTGGATGGGTCTTCCCAGAGAGGGATTCGAGCCTGAATGTCATCCGCAGATGCGACCCCATCAAAGGGTAATTCCTCATCTACCCTGTTTGGGTATCTCGCTAAGTCCTGTACCTCGCTGTTGACGTATAGCATGTCAAAGTCATAACCAGTCCCAATGTTAGCGACCTTAATGAGATAGGTATAATCACTCCATGTCGGTGTGATCTCCTGACCGCCACTGAGGGTGACAACTGCATCTGCTACTGCGGCGTAAGTGATGGTTTGGTCTTCTGTGCCTGAATCCTCAGCTGTGAACTCTAGGGTTTCGCTGACGTAGTAGGTTCCTTCTTGGAGCCATACATTGATTGGTTCAGAGGTTGTGGGTATGAGACTTCTGACGTGAGCTTGTGCCGCTGCTATAGTTTGGTAGGGCAATGCCTCTGTACCGTTTCCATCATCTGAGCCCTGAGTGCTGACATATAGATCTATGTCAGCCTGAGTGAAGGTTGTAATAAGCAATGAGGTCGCGTAATACAACATCAAGGTATTTATGGTCTTATGGTTAATCATCTACCATTAAAATTGCTGGCTGTAGGAAATAATGAACACGACGTGATAAATTAGTTCTTTTTTATGACGTAATCCACCAAGTCTGTATGATGGGATGGTCCGCTGATGAGAGGTTGTTATCAGTGAGATTACTGCATACGATCAGAGGCTACCCTTTATATTGTCTTGCTTTGACGTAATATGGAGGGTAAAAGGCGCCGACCCGATTAGACGTATGAAGTATCTCCTACTACTGACTTTAGCGTTACCAGTTCATGCTGCTACCACGGCGGTAGGATCCACTGGAGCGTTGGATCGTGCTCGTTTGTTTCAAGATCGAGTGGCGGTGCCTGGGCATGATGATACGCATCTGTGGGATAGTTCCTTCGATCTCGGAGCGAGCTTTACGCGGGGGAATAGTGATACCTCTTTTATCACCGCTAGCGCGACGCTAGCTAAGGAGTTTTCGACGACCGAGTTCTTTGGGAATATTACCTATGCATACGGGGAGGAGAGTAACAATGTGACCGAGGATGAAGCGATCGTTACTGGTGCGCTGAACTACTTCTTGACCAAGAATAAGCGGGTATATGTTGGCGCTCGTCTCGATGGCCAGCACGATGACTTAGCTGGGATCGATTACCGTCTGACGGCATCTACATTTGTTGGGTATTACTTTATTAAACGGGAGAATGAATCTCTCGAACTCTCTGCGGAAGTCGGAGGCGGGGGAGCTGCTGAGAGCCAAGGTGGGATCGATACGCATTACGCTCTAGCATACTTTGGGCAACGGTTTAACTACTGGGTGACGGACTTCACCCGCGTCTATCAGGCCTTTGCGATCTTTGATCAGCAAGCATTGCTGGAACAGTATCAGATCATTGCTGAGGCAGGGATTGAGACCTTCTTATCAGATAGTCTTAGCTATAAGGCCTACCTTCAGAATCAATACGAGTCTGTACCTGCTGAGGGGCGCAAGAGCACTGATATCCGTCTCGTGATGGGGCTGTCATATAAGTTCTGAGGACTCCTTATTCGGTGGTTAGGGAGAGTGTTTAACCACAGATGGACTCGGATGAACTCAGATTTTGAAGAGGCCTGCTAAATGTGATTCCAGCTCTAACCTAGAGCTGTCGCCAGCCTCTGGTTGCTAATGTAGGGCTTGGGTCGGTATTAGTGGTGAATTCGATGTGGAGGAGTTGTCCTGATTGGGTCGGTTGTTCTAGCGCTAGGCATAATAGGGCATCTCCTAGGCTGAGATCCCAGATGGGATCTTCGATAGGCTCCCAACCTTCATGTTCAAAGAGGGCGATGAGGTCCGCTCTATACTGAATATGAGTGCTCCAGTACTGCTCTGTACGAGTAGAGAGGTATTCTGGGAGTTCTGGACGTCGTCGTTTAGTAAAGGTACGGAGAGAGAACGGGTAACCATGACAGGAACGCGCAATGAAGCGAACGAGGGCGTAGGTTTGTTTGACGCGCCTGATGATACGTTGAGTCCTGCCCATAGGAGACTCATAACTCTCCAAGATGGGCTGGAAGAGCGCATTGCCTGCGAGGCCGGAGTAAACGACCGACTGCGCCGTTAGAGTAGTGGGGCTACCGTCATAGACACCTCCTTGCCACGAGATACCATTATGCGAGAATCTCTCTGGGTGGTCTTGGTAGAGGAGTGCCTCGGCCTTTCCATACCCCCATTGCTGTCGTAGGTAGGTTCGGTAAGTAGGGCGAGGTTGGTGCCAGACGATGGCATTGGCCGCGTAAGCGAGAGTATACCCCTGATCAATGACTCGCCAGCAGAAGTCCACATCGTCTCCAGCCACTCGGTACCGAGTATTAAACCCTCCGACTTGTGACCATACTGCTTTAGTCACCGACATATTACATCCGGGGAGGTGCTCGGCGGTGGTATCGGTGAGGAGGACAGGGCAGGCCTGCCCAGGGAGGTCTGAGATCTTGGTGCGTGTAGGAGGGATACCGAGTCCTCCGACCATTCCGACCCCATCTGTATAGCTTGCGCGGAGCCAATAGAGCCAATCAGGGTCAGGATAGGCATCATCATCTGTGTACGCGAGGATCTCCCCCCTGGCATGTGTAGCTCCAGTATTCCGAGCCGCAGAGAGTCCGAGATTAGGTTGTGTGATAACTCGGTAGGAGATGTGGTGCGCCTGAAAGAGGGGGGCGAAGGACTCTGCCACGCGTTCTGTCCGGTCAGAGGAGCCGTCATTGATGACCAGAACCTCGTAGCTTGAGTCCTTAAGCAAGGTCAGTGAGCGGAGACATTCTGGGAGTCGCTCAGCTCCATTATAGCTACAGACGATAACGGAGACCTTTAGGTCAGGCTCTCTCTCGGGAGAGCAGTCAAAGAGTCCGCTAAGTGCGGGACGAGGGCTAGAGTCGATGCGGTGTAGGCCGAAGTGCCACCCCGCTACGAGCTGGCCACGGTTATACCAAAGGTCTGACCAAGCGAAGATGGTGACACCTTGTACACCTAATTGATGCGCACTTCTGAGCGCCATATGTAAGATCTCTCGCTGTGTGTGCTCTGAGGTGCTGAGGGCATCGACTCCGAACTCACTCACCATGAGGGGGCGCTCGCCTGCAATGGTGTGAAGATGCTGCAAGTACGAGGTGAGGGGGGCAGCCTCCTCCAAGTAGAGGTTAAAGGCTGTAAAGTCAGCATTCTCTAGCTCGAGATATTCGGTCGAAGGGTAGTTGGCGTAGGCGTAGAGGACGGTGGGAAACTCATGCTTGAGGTGTTGAATGAGACGTTCTAGGAGGAGCTTGGTATCATGGGCTCCCATCCATCTTACGAGTTCAGAGGGAATCTCGTTGGCGATGTAGATTCCTGCTAGGGCAGGGTGGGTGGCGTATTGCGAGAGATAGTCACGAATCTTTAGGTAGCCACCCTCGTAATGGCTCTTATTCGAGAGAAAGTCTGCTCCCCAGCCCCACGGGACTGAGGTGAAGACATGAATACCTAGAGAGTAGGCTCTATCCAGAAAGGCCTGTTCAGGTGGTTCGTAGAGCCTGACCATGTTCGCACCACTCTGCGCAATGCTCTGCAACTCATCGATCACAGGTCGCTCTGGTGGGAATGGTCCTAGAGTGACCCCTCTCAGTGTGATTCTCTCACCGAGAGTGGAAAAAAATCGTCCATTAGTTGTAAGCGTACCCATATTAAAGAGAGAGGAGGAGGTCGAAGACGTCTAAAAGTGCATTGATACTACCGAAACACCAGTCGAGGATTGTAGTGGACTTGAGCGACATCTCTAAGAGTAGCGAGAAGCCAAGGGCGTTAATAAGATAAATGATCGTGATGGAAAGGAAGGTGCCATTTAGGCTCAGGTCAGACTGTCCAAGAGGGATCATCCAGAGGGTCCAAAAGAGATTAAACATCCACGATGCCCCATAGAGAAAGAAGAAGAGTGGAACCAGAGGAGTTACATTGATAACAATACCGAGGACGATATAGAGGAGTGCAAAGACAACGGTCCAAAACGGAAAGATGTACGGAGCAAGAGCTATCCAAATGTTATTACGATTAGCGATGATGTAGCCGCCTTCTGTACTCGCCTTAAAGGCGCTGACCTTTCCGTAAAAGAGAAACACAAAGAGAGCGTGGGAGACCTCATGACCAAAGACATAGGCTGGCAATAGAAGTCGTCTAAAGGTAGGGAGGAGCAGGCTGGCTAGGCAGATGAGTACCCCTGCTAAAAAGCAAACCGTTCCCCAACTCTGTGTCAGGTGGGAAAAGAGGTTCTCACTCTGCAATTGACGTTGAATATGGAGACTAGTCGCCCATGCGGGGATGATCAAGAGGAGCCCCACAAAAATAGAAATCAGGTGGAAGCCTAAGGTCTTCTTGCCCTCGTCATCAGTACCGTCGTAACTGGCACTCACCTTATACTTCTGCCTAATGCGTTCTATGTGTGTTCGAGACGATACGCTATGGCGTCTAGAGCGGGCCTGATGCCTGCCTCTTTTACGGGCGTTGGACACTACACCACGCTAAAGATGGATTTGGAAAATGGAAAGCTAAAATTGGTTGAATCGAATAGAGTCTCAGTGCTAGCAGGCTTGCGTTTCTACTTCTTGCCTCTTATAAGAAGAGCCAAGAGTTGGATTCGAGTCGGAATAGGGATTACCCAAAGATGTTTGGAATGGGGTTATCCTTGCGACGGAGCGCACTACGCATCTTTTTCAATGCGAGATTCTGCAACTGTCTGATCCGTTCGCGTGTGACCCCGAACTCGCGGCCGACTTCTTCTAGTGTCATAGGGGTGCGCCCGTTGAGCCCAAAGCGGGCATCAATAATCTTGCTCTCACGCTCATCTAAGAGATCAAGGAGGCCATCAAGATCATTGTGAAGAGTCTTATTATCGAGCTCATCCATGGGGTTCGCGGCCTTTTCATCGCCGATGATCTCGGCGTACGACGCACCTTCGTCTTCCCCTATCGGAGCATCGAGCGAAGTTGGTCGCTGTGCGGCTCTTTTGAGTAGGGCTACTTTCTTCAAAGGCAAGCCGAGTTCTTCAGCGAGTTCTTCAGTGCTAGGTTCACGACCTAGCTCTTCTGTTAGGATAATTGATACACGGCGCATGCGAGCGATCTTATCCACCATATGAACTGGTAGGCGAATGGTCTTACTTTGGTTGGCAAGGGCTCTCTTGATCGATTGCTTGATCCACCAAGCCGCATAAGTACTAAGCTTACCACCTTTCTCTGGGTTGAATCGTTCTACTGCTTTCATCAATCCCATGTTACCTTCAGAGATGAGGTCTACTAACGGGAGGCCGTAGTTGGAGTAATCCTTAGCGATCTTAACAACTAGTCTGAGGTTAGCGTTGATCATTTGCTCGCGAGCACGCTCGTCTCCTCGTTCAATCTTCTCAGCAAGTTCAACCTCTTGCTCGCGAGTAAGGAGGGGAGTTTCAGAGATTTCCTTGAGATATACATTCAGGCTCGTCTGCGCTTCGTCCGCTTTCATAAAAGCATCTTATATGACGGGGAACTTTTTGTCGATCCTTTCCTCACTTTATTTTCAGATGTTACTGAAAGTATGGATTAGATGTTTTAATGGAATAATTCGTGAGGGGGAAGACTCCTAACTTAGGCGTTAGTGAGCGCAGTGGTACGAGCGGCTACAGAGCGCGTTATATTATCTGCCAAGTAGTTGAGCGAGAGGGAGTTGTATTACCATCGACATCACAAAGCGCCAGTATTCACCATCCAGGAGGAAGCATAATGGGTTACTTAAAGAAGTTTCTCTGCTTCTCCGAGATGGCCAGGTCCAGCCGCTCCATCACAGCTAACATGTCTTCCCATAGTTTGCGCTTGGCAGTAATGTTTTCTTCATTACGCAAGAGGAAGTTAGGGTGATAAGTGATCCGTGCTGGAATCCCCATGTATTCTTGCCAGGTGCCTACCAAGGTGGCAATGGGCTGAGTCGATGGTATTAGAGCTTGGGTCGCTGTTGCGCCTAGGATGATGAGACAGCTGGGTTGGATGATCTCTAATTCTTTCTTTAAGATAGGGAGATAGGCGTCTATCTCTGCTTGCGAGGGCTTTCTTGTATTAGTAGTTTGGCCTGGGCTACTGGGGCGGAGTTTACAGATGTTAGTGAGGTAGACAGCCTCACGACCGATTCCCATAGCTTTGAGGATTTGGTTCAGCTTTTGCCCTGCTTTACCCATGAATGGAGCAGACTTGAGTTCATCGTCGAATCCAGGAGAATCTCCGATGATCAGCAAGGTGGCATTAGTCGGACCTGATGAGAAGACAGGCTTATTCCTTAGTGTACCTAACTGCATTGCTACCGGCCACGCCGCGGAGATCTCTTTTAGCGCGAAGATCTGCTCGTCTTTACTGCCAGCAGGGAGTTCTAGAGAAGGGTTTGTTATCGGTGCTACAGGGACCACTGGTGGATCGGCCTGAGGGGCTGGTCGCTCTGGTCTTGTCGGTCGTGCGGGGGCGGCGAGTTGATGATCTGGCGCTGATACTGTGGGAGCTTGAACGGCTTGCGTACTTTGTTTCTTATGGAACTTTATCGCACTTTTGACCGCATTGCGAGCCTGTTCACTGAGATAGACATGAGAGAGCCCTTTCTCAGATTGGTTCTTGAGGAAATCAACTAATGCTCCGACAGTCATAGGGTAAGTATTGCTATGGGAGAGAGGTAGAGTCAAAACGAAAGTCTGCGATTATAAAATATGGAGAGGATTGCACTTGTGACACATGGCTCTGTCCGCCTATGGTTGTGGAACGAAAGCACAAAAAATGTTAGCTAGAATATCAAATCTTATTAAGGGCTTCTTTGGAGTCTTCATCTCAGGAGTGGAAAAGAAGAATCCAGAGGCACTACTAGAAGTAGAGAAAGAGAATTTGAGAAAGCAAATCTCAGAGTTTAATAAAGGGCTGGCTAACCATGCAGGCTTAGTTGAGCGTCTGGTCTCACAGGTTCGTAAGCTCGATAAGCAAGAGGAGGAGCTCAAAGCTAAGACGACAGCCTTACTCAAGGCAAATCAGCGTGAGGCTGCAGCCAAAGCTGCTCTAGAATATAAGAAGGTACAATCAGAGCAAGAGATCATGCAAAGTCAGTTCGAAGAGGCAGAAGCTCGTTATAAAGAGCTTATTAATGCTAGGGATGTAAGTGTAGAGGCGGCTAAAGCCAAGATCGAAACCCTCAAGAGAGGAATCGATGAGATGCAAATCCAGCGCGCAGTCGCTGAACTCAACGAGATGGCAGGTGGCATGATCGGCGAAATCGGTGGCTCAGGAGATAATCTGAATCGATTAAGCGAGATTGTAGAAGAGGAAC
>WTJZ01000094.1 GCA_011524615.1 Akkermansiaceae bacterium
GTCATCGATAGTGTATGAAGGTCTACAACGTTTCTTCGAGGAGAATCCAGATGTTGCTAAGACGGCGATCGCGAAGGCTGTAAATGCGGCACAAGCGCGTGAAGCGGCACGTAAGGCGAGAGAGACCGTGCGTAAGTCGGCTCTCTCAGGTGGTGGCCTCCCTGGTAAGTTAGCAGACTGCTCTGAGCGTGATCCAGCTAAGTCTGAGATCTACATTGTGGAGGGTGACTCTGCAGGTGGTTCGGCCAAGTCTGGACGTAACCGTATCAACCAAGCGATCCTTCCACTTCGAGGTAAGGTGATTAACGTTGAGAAGGCGCGCCTACACAAGGCGCTCGCGAATAAGGAGATCCAGGCGATGATCACTGCGATCGGCGCAGGAATCGGTGAGGGTGACCAGGAGGGCGCGTTTAATGTTGAGAAGGTCCGTTACCATAAGATCATCATCATGACTGATGCCGACGTTGATGGATCTCACATCAGAACTCTGCTCCTGACCTTCTTCTGTCGTCACATGCCAGAGCTGGTTAAGGCGGGTTACCTCTACATCGCACAGCCACCACTCTATAAGGTGACGCGTAAGAAGCGTGAGGAATATGTGGCAGATGATGCCGCACTCAATAAGATTCTCATGGAGCTCGGAGCAGGTGAAGTCATGATCCGAAAGGTAGGAGCAGATGAGACAGTAGCACCTGAGGTCCTCAAAGAGGTACTTGATACGCTTGGTCAGCTTGTGCGCTTTACCTCTGGATTAGAAGGTCATGGAGGCTCGTTCCGTCAGCTTCTCGACTCACGCTCAGCAGAAGGAAAACTCCCTGAATATCTCCTCCGCGTCAGAACAGGTAATGATGAAGCCGTGTCTTATATCCAAGATGAAAAGGCTCTACTCGAGTTTGCTGCTGATAACCGAGATCTCGGCCTCTTTGGTGAAGTCCTTACAGAGGAGGAGACTGCAGAATTTAAGGAGAAGTATGAGAATAAGATTCGACGTGCGTTGAAGCATGAGCTGCATGAGTGTGTCGTGATCGAGAAGCTATTAGCTCGCCTGAACGAGCTAGGTATAGAGACTAATCCATTCTTCAATGATGATCAGCCACTCTACGAGATCGTCGAGCAGGACGGAGAAGGGGAGTCGACAACTCCTATCTTTAACCTCTTCGATATCTTCCATAACACACTGGAGATTGGTAAGAAAGGAATGCGCATTCAGCGATTCAAAGGTCTCGGTGAGATGAATGCGAAGGAGCTCTACAGTACGACTATGGATCCAGAGACACGTACCTTACTACAGGTTCAGTTTAATGAGGAGAACATGGTCGAGGCGGACCAAATGTTCGATATTCTGATGGGAGAAGTGGTGGAGCCGCGTAAGCGCTTCATCGAAGATAACGCTCTCAATGTCCGTAACCTCGACGTCTAACAACCGCGCAACCTAGTAATATAACTTTAGAAAACAATGTCTAACGATCACATTAAATCAATCAATGTAGCGGATGAGATGTCGAAGTCGTTTCTCGACTATTCGATGTCCGTGATCATCTCTCGTGCGCTGCCAGACGCTCGTGATGGTCTCAAGCCGTCGCAGCGACGCATCCTCTATGCGATGCACCATGATCTCTCGTTGACGGCCTCTAAGGCGCACCTTAAGTGTGCTCGTATCGTCGGTGATACTATGGGTAAATACCACCCGCATGGTGACGCCGCGATCTACTCGACCCTCGTGAATATGGCTCAGCCATGGACGATGAGAGAGACCTTAGTCGATGGCCAGGGTAACTTCGGTTCCGTAGAGGGTGATGCCGCTGCTGCGATGCGATATACGGAGGCCCGTATGACGCATATGGGGTCTCTCATGATGACGGATCTGGATAAGAGTACCGTCGATCACACGCCGACGTACGATGAGAACGGTAAGGAGCCATCAGTTCTGCCTGCATCTATCCCGAACCTCTTAGTAAATGGAGGAACCGGCATCGCAGTAGGGATGGCGACGAACATTCCTACGCATAACCTCTCCGAGTGTATTGATGGCGTCTGTGCCCGTATCGATAACCCTAACCTCACGGTAGAGGAGTTGCAGCAAATTATCAAGGGGCCAGACTTCCCTAATGAGTGTGATATCATTGGCTTTAAGGGGATCGACAACTACTTCCGTACCGGTCGAGGCAGCATCAGAATGCGTGGCCGTATGGACATCCTAGAGGAGGTCGGTAAGAGTGCACAGATCATTATTACACACGTGCCGCATGGGGTAAACCGTGCTACGCTCCAGGAGCGTATCTCAGAGCTCGTGAAGGATAAGATCCTTACTGACATTTCATCGATGCGAGATCTCTCTGATGAGCAGACGCGTATCGAGATCACGCTGAAGCGTGACGCTAACCCTGAAGTGGTCAAAAATCAGATCTTTAAGCTGACCGCGATGGAGACCTCGTTTGGGGTGAATATGCTGGCGATTGATCAGCGTCGTCCTCGTCAACTCTCGGTGATGGATGCGCTGGATTGTTTCATCGAGCACCGTCGTGAGGTCGTGATTCGTCGTACTAAGCACCTTCTCTCAGAAGCGGAGAAGAAGTGTGAGATACTCGAGTCCTACATGATCGCTAAGAATACCGGTCGTAGTAAGGAATTCCTTGATAATATCTCAACCAAGAAGAATCGTGAAGAAGCGATCGAATGGGTGAAGGCCTATGATCTCTCGGTGTCAGATGCTGAGGGAATGAGTGTTGTACTGCATGGGCAACCAAGCATCAAAGGAGATAAATACGTCTTCACTGCGCGTCAAGCAACAGCAGTAGTCAACCTCCGTGCATACCAATTCACCGACGAAGAACGTCTCCAGAGTGAGAAGGAATACTTCGAGATCATGGAGCAGATTAAGGATTACCTCGATATCCTCGCTCGTGAAGATCGTGTACTCGGGATCATCAAGGATGAGCTCAACGAGATCAAAGAGAAGCATGGTAACGAGCGTCGTTGTCCGATCCTTCCTGATGATGGTGAGATGGCGATGGAAGACTTAATCGCTAACGATTCGTTCATCGTGACGCTTTCTCATAGTGGATACGTGAAGCGTACGAGTGAAGCCGAGTATCGAGTGCAAGCCCGAGGCGGTAAAGGCGTACGAGGCATGGAGACCCGCTCTTGGGATGAGGACGAGGATAATGACTTCGTCGAACACTTATTCTCAGCTCAGGCTCATGATTACCTGATGCTCTTCACCAATACGGGACGAGTCTTCGTGAAGCGTGTATACGATATCCCAGAGGCTCCTCGAGCTTCACGTGGACGTAGTATCAAAAACATTCTAGAGCTCCAGCCTGAAGAGGCTATTGCGGCCGTGCTCCGTCTCGAGTTTACTCGTGATGAAGAGGGGCAGCCTAACACCTTCCGCGAGGATGCTGGTTATGTCTTCTTCGCGACTCGCTCAGGTAAGGTCAAGAAGACGGCTCTCAATGAATACCGTAACTTCCGTAAGGCGGGTATCAACGCGATTAACATCGAGGAAGGCAATGAGCTCATCGATGTGCGTCTCACAAGTGGTGATGACGAGGTCGTTCTCGTGACCCGAGAAGGTCTCAGTATTCGTTTCCCTGAAGATCAGGCGCGTGCCATCGGACGTAACAGTGCGGGGTACATGGGAATCAGACCAAAAGAAGGCGACTACGTGGTAGGTATGGCGATCGTTAAGGAGGATTCTACTCTCATGATTGCCTCTGAGAACGGTCTTGGTAAGCGCTCAGCCTATGATGAGTACCGTATCCAATCTCGTGGCGGTAAGGGGGTGAAAACTCTCAACGTAACCGAGAAGACCGGTAAGGTAGTCGGCGCTCTTTCTGTAGAGGAGTCGGACGACCTCATGCTGATGACCTCTGGAGGCCAATCGATTCGAATCCGAGTCGCTGATGTGCGTCAAACAGGCAGGGTCGCCCAAGGCGTGAAGCTCCTTACGCTTACTAAGCGAGAGCTCCTCCAAGACATTGCTAAGGTGGTCAAGGACGAGGAAGAAGAGTTGGAAGAAGTAGAGGACGTCACGGAAGAGGGTGACGAACAAGGTGAGCTTCTCTAGAGCCCCCCTTTAATCAATCGAAAGACCCTAGCCTCATCATCGAGCCTAGGGTCTTTTTTGTAGGCATACTGCTGTCTCCTTACGTTCTTATTGAGCTCCTCTAAGATGGTGTGGTTGCATTAGTAGAGTTAGCTCGAAATGCGTATACTTCATCAATTATGGAGGATAAATACTTTCTTTTTTTGTCATACTATTTTTTCATTCCTGTCAATTTGTGTAAAATTTTACGTTGACTGGTTACTAAATGGTGAGTCAATATTTTTGCAGGTATTGGCCGATATCTGGATTGTACACTTTGCTTATGGATAAGAAGACGACACGTTACTCATTGTTGAAGAGAGCGAGAGACCTTGGGGACGAAACTGCTTGGAGTGAGTTTTATGAGTATTACAAGAACTTCATATATTACATCTTGAGCAAGAATGGATTGTCTGAAATGGACATCGACGATGCCGTTCAGAAGGTGATGTTGATTTTGGTCAAAAAAATTTCAACGTACTCAGAAGAAAAAGGGAAGTTCAGATCGTGGCTATCAGTGGTAGTCTCCAGAGTAGCATATCGAGAAATTCATAAGTCTAAACGAAGCGACGAAATTAAAAATCAATTTCTGGGTGAGGTAGATGACAAGAGTGATTCTGAACTCGAGCAAATCATCCAGAAAGAGTGGCAGTCCTACTTGCTCACGATTGCTCTTGGAAGGATTAAGTCTCGATATAAGCGTACTGCCGTAGAGG
>WTJZ01000187.1 GCA_011524615.1 Akkermansiaceae bacterium
CGCGACCCCCGGCGTGACAGGCCGGTGCTCTAACCAACTGAGCTACCGCTCCACTGATTGACATCCTTTCGGACAGGGCGAACACCCTAATACGATTTCATTCGAGACGGCAAGCCTTTTCTCTAAGTTTTTTTAATTTCTTACATTCTACGCTAGAAAGAAGGGTTGCAATACGTTATACTATCCATATAACTACCCTCACATGAACCTGATTGCATTCCTCCCAAACCTTGGTGGCCCTGAGTTGGTCCTCATATTCGTAGCAGTACTAGTCCTCTTCGGTGCTAAGAAACTCCCTGAGTTCGCTAAAGGTCTAGGAAAGAGTCTCGGTGAGTTCAAGAAGGCAAGGCAGGAGTTCGAGGAAGAAATCGTTCGTGCAGAGCACGCTGTAACAGACGAGCCAAAGGCCAAGCCTGCTCCGAAAAAGGAAGAAGTGTAGTCGCCGGCGACATGCATGCGCACCTCATGATCAGCCAAGCCCTCTGTGCTTGGCTTTTTTTATGCCCGCTCTCTGCTGAGACACTCAGCTTCATGAGTTATAACCTGAAGAACTTTCTCAATCAAGAGCGCTACAAAGACGGAGAACTCGTCCGGTCTAAGTACAAGCCTCAGGTGGAAATTGAAGCCTTAACCCAAATCATCGGAGCGGCTCAACCTGACGTCCTCGGGGTTTGCGAAATTGGTACTCCAGCCGATCTCGAGTTATTGCAAGCCCGACTAAGACAGCAACAGCTCGATTACCCCTATCTCGAATATGTCAGAGCAGCAGACTCAGTGCGACATCTCGCGCTCCTCTCGAAGCATCCGATCACTCGTAGCCAAAGCCAATCCAGTCTCACCTATCAAATCGGCCCCCAGACCTACCCGCTGCGTCGAGGCCTCCTACATGTTCAACTCACGATTGCTGATCAGCCCCTCCATCTCATCGGAGTCCACCTCAAGTCCAAGAGACCCACCTCCCACTCAGATCAAGCCATCATGCGACTAAAGGAGGCACACTTAATCCGCGACCAGATCGACCAACTCCTAGAGCGAGCCCCTCAGAGCTTAGTTCTCGTCTACGGCGACCTTAATGACACCTATAAGTCACCGCCTCTCAGTGCTCTCAAGGGAAACTACCGTAGCCCCCTCTATCTCAAGCCACTCCCACTGCGAGACTCGCACGGGCTCTATTGGACTCATTTCTGGGAATCTGAACGCACCTACAGCACCTTTGACTACATTCTCTGTAGCCAGGCTCTCCAGAAGTATTTCCACTCAGGCAGAATCATTGACAGCCCTCAGGTACTCGTCGCCAGTGACCACCGCCCCTTGATTGCCTCCTTCGAGATCCAATAAGAAAAACTTTTCACTACTTTATCCTTTCCAATTCCCAAAAACTACTCAAGATACCTGCCCACACTATGCCGATGTGGCGGAATTGGTAGACGCAGGTGATTCAAAATCACCCGCCTTCGGGTGTGCGGGTTCGAGTCCCGCCGTCGGTATTTTTAATTAGACCTGTAAGTGAATGCTTACGGGTCTTTTTAGTATCTACCCCGTACGCCACCAGACAAATCAAGGGAATCTCTCACGCAAACCAATATTGTTTCAGATTTGCATTAATCGATATTATTCCGACTTTTTTGTATAGAATATCAGCCCTTCTGCAATTTGATAGAAACAAACCCCTACTTCACACGGTATTATCAGAATGAAACTTTTCCATATTTTAATCAGTTGCTTAATGGGCTCTATGGTCAGTGCTGAAACGCAGCGTAGTAGTATAGACTACGCCCCCAGCGACGGCCCAATCAAAGCGCAAGAAGTCCACCCGATCTCCCTCCAATCAGACGAGATCAACATCATTTCTGGCAATCTCGGAGATTACGCTCATGACTTCTCAAATGATTACCTCAATCATATGTGTCTATGGCTCTCCACTAAGGGGGAAGGTGAACGCTCCATTAGCTGGACCCTGAATTCTGACACTGCAGCCGAGTATAAGGTCTACGGCGTAGCCTCAGGGGGCCACTCCACGCTCTCCCTCTCATGTAATGATGCCCCACCTACCCCCACCGTCACCCTGACAAATACCCGCTCTCTCGGTTGGGATAAGGTCTATCTAGGTACTCTCGCCCTCAAGGTAGGATCGAATACTGTCACCATGAAGGTAGAGGCGACCAAAGAGTTTAAGTTTGATGCCCTCGAACTTGTCCAAGAAGAGGTAGAGCAAGAATTACTCGCTGATGCGCTATCGATGCGTCAACATCCTGAATGGTTTAAGAATGCAGGATATGGTCTCATGTTCCAGTGGACAAACCGAGCTACCCCACCATCTGGTGATATCAAGTCGTGGGAGGCAAAGGTGAATGGCTTCAACCTAGATCAATTCCTCCACACTGTTGATTCATCGGGCGCCTCATATGTCTTATGGTCCGTGACCTGGGGACAACAGTATATCTCCGCTCCGCTTACCTCACTCGATGCGATCATTACGGGGAGAACCACCAAACGAGACCTCCTCGGGGAGATGGCTGATGCACTAGCAGAGAGAGGTGTTAAGCTCATCTTCTACTATCATTACGGATATGATTGTAACCACTCGATCGATCAGGAGTGGATGAACGCTTCTGGAGGATACCTCGCAGATAAGACGACCTTCTACCAAAACTGGATCAAGATCGTCTCTGAGATGGGACAACGCTATGGTAAGAACCTCCATGGATGGTGGTTCGATGGTGGGCAACGCTTCTATAACTGCCACTTTGACAACACTAGAGGCGACCAAGGACCTCTCTCTGCACCATTCAAAGAACTCACCCTCGCCTCCAGAGTAGGCAACCCAGAGCGCATCGTCTCCTATAACTCATGGATCAAACCTCGCCTAACCGAATACCAAGACTACTACGGAGGGGAAGGCGCTCGTTCCTTTTCGAAATTAGACAACGGCATCTTTCCCTCTGGAGGCAAGGCCGGACTCCAAGCTCATGGATGCTTCATCTTAGAAAAGGAATGGGGCCACATTAAGAAAGATACTCCGATCCAAAGCCCTAGACATACACTCGCTAGCATGATCCAGATGATCAAAAAGGCGAAAAGATTACAATACCCCCTCTCGATCAACCTCGAGATGTACGAGGACGGCTCCGTCTCCCCAGAGTCTCTAGAACTCTTAAAGAACCTCAAAGACTCCCTGTAATCACTCCCCCCCTCTTCAGCTAGCCTCCGATAGCAATACTCATTCACTCATACGACAAGAGGCTAGCTGAATGTTTCCCCTCACTGAGGGATTCATCGCTGCGCGATCGCGCATCATGATAGACTACCTACTTTTGAGGCTAATAGGGAAAATGTTTCTTGATAAGAACGCCTCGGTATCAGACCGTACTCGACACTATTATCATGAGTACAGACGATCTATTCTCCCTTCCTGCGACGCCATCTGCTCCACCCGCTGCTGAACGGATAGCATGGCTCTGTGCAGAACTCCACCGTCATAATGATCTCTATTATACACAGGCCTCGCCTGAGATTACTGACGCGGAGTTTGATCTCATGCTCAATGAATTAAAGGAGCTCGAAAAGCAACACCCCGACCTCGCCCCCCTCGATTCCCCTACTCGCCGAGTAGGAGGGGCACCTCTCTCAGAGTTCCAGCAAGTCACCCACCGTGCCCCGATGCTCTCCATCGAGGACATCCACGAGCTCAAGCCAGAGGACCTCATCGCGCGTCAGCGTGACGATGAGTCCATACGTTCTACCCATAACTTAATCGACTGGTATGATCGCATCGAGCGAGCAGTAGGAGCGGGTAACTTCACTCTAACGGTCGAGCCTAAGATCGACGGTGTCGCTATCACTCTCTATTACCAGGATGGGCATCTCATGTACGCAGCGACTCGCGGTGATGGCGCTCATGGTGACGATGTGACCCAGAATGTACTCACGATCCCCTCCATCCCTAAGTATATCCCGAATGCACCAGCAGAATTCGAAGTCAGGGGAGAAATCTTCATCCCTGATGCAGCCTTTAAGAAGCTCAATCAAAGCCAAGTGGACAAGGGGGAAGCACCCTTCAAAAACCCACGTAACGCTACTGCAGGTACGATCAAACAACTAGACGCTAAGCTCGTTGCGACGAGACCTCTAGACTGTATCTTCCACTCCTTTGGCCAGATAGCCCCCCTCCCCTTTGAGTCCATGCAGGACTTCCAGCAGACTCTGGAGCAGTTTCAACTCAAGCGCTCCGCATGGTTCCATCAGGCACACTCTCTCGAGTCACTCCTAGACCTCGTCGAACAACTCAACCAAGACAGACACGACCTCCCGTACGCTACCGACGGAGCCGTCATCAAAGTGAACCAACTCGGACTACACGATGAGATCGGATATACCTCTAAGTTCCCGAAGTGGGCCTGTGCCTTTAAGTACCTCCCTCAGCAAGTCGAGACGACGATCGAGGATATCACCATCCAAGTCGGCCGCACAGGCGTACTGACACCAGTCGCGGAACTAACTCCTGTCGATGTCTCAGGCTCAACGGTCTCCCGCGCGACCCTGCATAATGAAGAGGAAATCCAGCGTAAGGATATCCGCATCGGTGATCGAGTCGTCATCGAGAAGGCTGGCGAAATCATTCCCGCTGTCGTCAAGGTCCTCACCGACCAACGCCACCATGATAAAGCCCCCTTCTCCCTCTACGATTACGTCGGAGGTAAGTGCCCGTCCTGTGGCAGCCCTATTATAC
>WTJZ01000041.1 GCA_011524615.1 Akkermansiaceae bacterium
CGCTCAAATATAAACTCAATGCAAATAATGACGGAATTCCTCTAGAGGAACATAAACGTGGCTTCAACCACTCGGACTTCCAACTTTCTGAAGATAGTGAAATATATGTCACAGCCCTTTACGACGGAGCTCGATATATCAACTCCCTCTTCTGGTACGATGCGAACAACCCTTTTGAGACGCATACAATATGGGAGAGCTTTGCAACCGGACCAACTGCGCCGCTCGTCCAAGGATCATCAACAAACCTAGGAGTCGTCCCTGCAGGAACAGATGTAAGATTCGGTATGGTTTCTGACAGAGGTAACGGAGGAACGAGAAGGCTCTACCAAGACCCATACCTCAATCCTGGAGGCCAAGACTTTGTCGCAGCGAAGATTGATATGAGCGAAACGGGCGGTCAACTTATCGTCTCATTCGAAGACCAAATCGGACCAAATCGTGACAACGACTTTAATGACATTATCATTCAGGTAGACATTGTTCCTAAAAGTGATGGTACCACTCATTTCAATAATATCGAATCTGCCTCGGTGAATAATGCTCTCAGCAACCTCGGTCTGCTCAGTGCACAATATGAAAATATAGAGGAACTCTACACCCTTCCACTCTCTGGCAGCGTCTTCCTAGAAGTGACGCAAGATCTTAGTGACCGCAACTATACTCTAGGAGTGGTCCCTATCAACTCAGTCGCGACTTACAACCCAACCGGTGTCGTCTTTCGTACCGTAGCAGTTAAGAACATGGTCGCTCTCATTAACGATCGTGTCGACGATGTCGGTAGCATCATCGAGTTTGTCCCGAGTGAACACAACCTTGCTGGAGAAGATGTCTTCTTCGTCCTAATCCCTAACAACACTCCTGAGAATTTCCTCTCGCATCCTCACAGATATACTCCTAGAGGAGACCTCGATGACAGTAAGAGACAACCCCTCTTCTCTCTCAATACAGCAAACCCTGATGGCTATGACCAGTTCCTAAGCTTTAGTAATGACAGTAAAACATTCTTAGCGATCGAGGATCTTGCCCGAGAAACCTCGAGTGGGGAACCGGGCGAAGTGAGCTCATCAACATTTAGCTCTATTCACATCAATATCACCCCAAAACTGACTCCAAAAGCTTATCAAAACAGCACATACAGACAGATGACCACTGACGTTACTATCGGCTGGGATGGTAATGACGGATGGAATGGAGTTCAAAACGGTGACTTCTAAAGACTCGTCCCCGGATCATTCTTTTATCTATCGTGATACGTTACACTCTCTCTTACGCGCTCCTTCTTGCTGCTCTAGTCAGCCCATCGCTAGCATCGTTCTCTGTTTCTAATCCAGAGACTAGAGAACTGTCTGCCCCAGCCTCTAATGACCAATTAGGTGCTGCATCCGCGGCCTCTGATCACTATTACGCCATCAGTGCGCCAGGCCGTTCAACCAACGGTGTAGTATTAGTTTACAATCATCATACAGGGGATCTCCTTTACACTTTATCCTCCGAGTTCTCGCAGAGCGGAGTCCTCCTGGATGCTTCGATGGCGATTTCTGATCAATACTTAGCTGTTGGCCTTCCTTCTTTAAATAATGGTCAAGGGGCGGTACTCGTATGGGACCTCACTGACGGGAGCCTCTATCATACCTTTACTCACTCTTCACCAAATGATGGTGACCACTTTGGTGCTTCGCTTGCTCTCTCGGGCAACCATTTACTTGTAGGGGCCCCCGAAGACGAACCAGATTCCACTGGCGCTCTCACTCAAAATTTTGGCTCTGCCACTCTCTTTGACCTTAGCTCCACCTCACCCTTACATCATTTCACTGCCTCTAGTCCTAATAACGAAGACAGCTATGGCTTCTCTGTAGCCCTCTCAACAGATTACTTAGTCATTGGCTGTCCTGGCTACGATATCCCATCAGGAGGGGGCGACGAAGGAGCGGTCTTCACCTACTCTCCGACTTCTTATTCCTCCCTCAATACTATATCGATTGAGGCGAGTAATGCGCAAGCTGCTCTAGGATACCAAGTTGACATTAAAGATGGAGCTATGATCGCCAGCGCTTACCAAGGCTTCTCAACAGACAATAAATGCTACCTTTTCGATCTCTCTAGCGGAGCGGTGCTTTCTACCTTTGCCTCTCCTTCTAGCACTTCCATTAACACCTTTGGCTATCGCATCGCCATTGATAATACCATTGCCATTGGTGACCGCTTTGCCAATAACTCAATCGGTCAAGTCTACCTCTATGACCTCCAGGGGAATTATCTCCGTACCATCGAGAACCCCTCTAGCAACTCGGGGGATCAATTCTCCGCAAGCCTCGCATACGCGTCCCAATCCCTCTTTCTTGGAGCACCCGGATACGATACAGAATCTTTCTTCAACACGGGCATTACCTATATTTACCAAGTCAACGAGCGTATTAACCTCTCCATCTCCCGAGACCTATCGACCCTCACTCTGACTTGGGATTCGATCCCTGGCGTCTCGTATAATATCCTCTCTACTCAAAATATCGACCAGAGTTCTTGGGCGACTGTGAATGACATTCCTATCACCGCATCTTCCTCATCTACCAATTATCAAGTCCCTCTCTCTCTATCAAAGCAATTCTTTACCATTTCCACCAACTAAATAAGAGAAAAGACTGATACGGTTGACTAAATTATGAAAATATGTCATTATTTAGTCAATATATGCATAAAAAACAAATATTCATCACTCTTCCATTCATATGTATGAACTTACAGGCCACGGTCTACACAGGTGCTACCTATAATTACTGGAATACCGGGAACCCTAAAACAATGGATATTGACCTCGATGACGATACTGTTGCTGATATTCAAATTTCGATAGGCTTTACTTCCACTCTAGGTGGGAACACTTCAACTGGAGGTTCTGGAGGCACTCGTTGGGTCATGACTGACGTGAATGACACTCTCTCCTACAGCTTTGACAGCATAGCTCTGACTCAGGTCTACAACTCTGACGTCACAGTCAACTCGCTGTCCCTTGGCTACCACAGTAGTTTTGGGCTCTGGGGTGGTGGTGGTAACGCTCCAAGTTCTCAGTGGGTCAATGACAGCATCGACTTCGCAGGCACGACTTACAGTGCTAATTCTGTTCAACACAACATCTTTGATACTACTGCGGCCGCGATTAGTGCTACCGATACCGTAACCTTTACCTATGTCAGTTCTGACGCAGACTCGGGATCAGGCTCCCTAGAACTCTACCGCGTTGGTGCAGAATTCTCTATCGATTATGATCAAGTGCCAGAACCATCAGCAAATTTGCTACTGACCATCAGCTCTCTAGGTCTTCTTGCCAGACGCCGTCGCCCATAAGGGGGCCTCATTTAGCGATACTGTGCGTAGTCCTGTATCACACCAGACAACTTCTTTTTGATCTGCTCCTGCTCAGGTGATAATTCTTGCATCGGCTGGTTCTCGTTCACATCTTTCTCGATGTCATAGAACGCACCAGTAGAATACAACTTATACCGCTCTGTCCGCGCAAATATCTCAGCGTTCTTAGGGTTTCCCTTGATACAATACCAGCAGTACACCCATTCTCTCTTTGTCCCTTGTTCCCCTCTCAAATGAGGCCAAAAGCTGTGACCATCTAACCCAGGCGCCACCTCTATCCCTCCAATATCACAGAGTGTAGGCAAAAAGTCGGAGAAGTCTACTAAGCCCTTACTGACCTGTGGCCTAATCAGAGTAGGGTTATATGCTACTAGAGGGACACGCGTTCCCGCATCTTTTGTCGTCTTCTTCCCTCCTTGCACCTCACGTCCCATAAAGAGGGAGGTCACAGGGACATCGGTGCCATTATCTCCGGTAAAGAGGATCACCGTCCTATCCGCTATCCCCAAAGATTCCACATGATCCACGATCCGCCCTACTAACTTATCCATGTAAGTCACCATTGCCCCAAAGTACTTCGTATCTCCTTCGTATGTCAGGCTTCCCTTACTAGCTGGGTCCCAGTCGGGACAATCAGGAGTAGGAACAAACGGACAATGCGCTAACACCATCGGATAATAAGCGAGAAATGGTTGATCCTTCTTGCGCGTAATGAAATCACAGAGATAATCTGTGAGTACGTCCGGCCCATACTCTCCATCATTGAAATGCCTAGGCTCCCCGTTGTACTCTAATACAGGATTCTCGAATCTACTGTCATGCCTCGTCCCCGCGCGCCAGCGTGCTAACTTATGTTGCCACAGGAGAGCTTCTTCAAACCCAAAGTGATGGGGGGAATCATCTTGAGTGCCTAATTGCCACTTCCCTGCGATAGCCGTTGCATACCCAGCATCTTTAAAGTAGTGAGCAAAGGTCTTCTGCTCTCGGTCTAGCTTTCCAAATTTCGTATAGTTTCTGACATTCGACATCCCTGTCATAATCTTGACCCGAGATGCAGTACAGACTGGCTGTGCATAACAATGCTCAAACCGCACTCCTTGAGATGCCATCTTATCAATATGGGGAGTCTGATAGGACTCTCCCCCATTCGCCGCAATCGTCTCGTACCCCAGATCGTCAGCCATGATTAGGATGACGTTTAAACGTTCGTTTTCCGCGCAAAAGCCCCCTACGAGGCATGCGAATATGAGTGATGCAATATTTTTAAACATATCGTTAGAGTGTATAAGGGAACTTTCCTGCCGAGTGACTCACCTTTAAGTCTTTAATCT
>WTJZ01000189.1 GCA_011524615.1 Akkermansiaceae bacterium
GTAATGATTGGTTTAGAATATAGGGATGAGTGAAAAAACCATTTGCTATCTGATAACCAGCCTCTACCTTGCACTATGACAGCTACATTGGATATGCACACATTGCCAGAATACCTCACAGAAGAAATCATGCTTGCTCCAGAGAAGCGCGATTTCCCTCCGTTCGATTTAGTCCGCTTATTGACCTCCGTATTTGATCCTATCGCTGGAGCAAAGATTTGCATCCTTACCGACTTTGATGAGCCTGTGAATTACATTAAGGACTTTCAGTTTCTCAATGAAGAGGGATTTGAGGTTCAGAAGAATGCACACAAGTTCTTCCACCAAGCACTCCTAGAGTACGCCAATGAGGAAATGGGGACGACTGGAGGCGATATGTTCGCGTATAAATACACGTACGGATCAAATCTCGACCTCCAGGACGAAGTGTGGGATACGAACGGAAACCAACTCTCTCTCGATAAGGATATCTATCCTAACTATGACATTATTCTCTGTATATCGACATGGTCAGCAACCGCTCCGCTCACCGCTAAGTGTAAGGAGTACGGATTCCGTGGTGCGACGATGCATGGTATGAATGATGTGATCCTGAACTCAGGACTCGCTGTGAACTATGAAGAGGTCTCTGCTGATGCTGAGCGTATCCGTCAAGCGATGACTAATGCTGACTCGATCGAAATCGACTTCGAACTCGAAGATGGCAAGGTTCTTACCGCCTGGCTTGGTCTCGATGGTCAAGACGCGCAGAAGTCTCATGGACTCTGTCGTGGTACGACACCTGACATTGCTAACTTACCAGCTGGTGAGGTTTACTTCGTCCCATGTGATGCTAAGGGGGAATTCCCAATGAAGTATGAAGACGGGACACTAGGACTCCTTACGGTAGAGAACCGTAACATCCTCAAGTCTGAACTCATCGAAGGGAATCAACAAACGATTGATGAGCACAATGCCCGCCTCGCAGATGACCCAATGACGGGTACTCTCGGCGAATTAGGATTCGGTACTCAGGTGCTCCCTGTATCGTATCAAGATATCCAAGACGAGAAAGTACTCGGCACGTGTCACCTCGCTACTGGTCGTGATGACCATCTCGGTGGAGATATCGTACCAGAGATGTTCAAGAAGCATGAGAACAGTACGCATGACGACATACTCTTCGCTCCGCACAAGACACCTAACTTTAATGTAAAAGAAGTACGTATGAAGCGTGGAGACCAAGAAGAAGTGATCATCGAAAACTTCCGTCCAGCACGCTACATCATGGATGCGTTGGCGTCTGGTCGATAGTGCCTTATCTCACTGCAAATAATACAAACCAGGCTCACAATAATGTGAGCCTTTTTTTATCCCTATCTGAGTGACTTGTAGAGGGGGCAGGAGAGGAGTTGGTCTCCTGTGATACCTTTGCGGTACTTTTCGAGTACTTTGCGTGACTGCTTGGCGAGGTCTCGCCTGACTTCCCGTCTTGCGCCTTTGACACGGGCGATCTTCATGTGATCATAAGCCGTTGTTTGGTGGCGCATCCAGGCGATGACGGCAGCTTCGGCTTTTCGGTCGAGTGGGATCCGTTTCGTTCGAGCGACGGTATTGCTGCCTACAGGGATCGCATGAGCTGTAATCAGGGTTGCCATCTTCTGAGCTAGAGGGGCGTGAATGGGGTCAAAGTCGAGGAAGGAGATAACGGCCTCAAGGAAGTCTTGTCCGTATTGCTCTTCCTGTTTGGCTCTTCGGGCGCGACCGGCGTCGAGTTTCTTTTGGTAGCTAGGATCAGCTCTTTCAATCTCGAGCTCAGCCTTGAGCCGATCTATGGTCGCTGCGTCAGAGAGAATGCCTTTTGAGAAAAGGCGCTTGCCCTTTGGTTCCTTGATGATCCAGCAGTCGTGTGCCTTCTTGATTCTGCGACTGAGTGCTGGGTCTCCCGGGGGGAGGAGCTTCCAGCCCTGAGGGATGGCACGTAATTTACCATCGAGATCTTGGACGTATCCTTTCTTCTTAGATGTTCTTACCTCTGTGACTTCGTAGTTCATCTCTGAGGTATTGCTATGGAGAGGGGGAGTAGCCAAGAGTAATTCTTGGCTATTTGTGCGGGGGCGAGATTACTGAGCCAGCAGGGCCTTCATCTCCTTTGCATAGCGTTTGCCTAGTTCGAGTTGTCCCTCTGTGTCAAAGTGCCAAGAGTCCTGCATGGTAAGCCCCTTGGAGAGAACACAGGATGTATGAGGGAGGTGGTCAGGAAGCTGGATGAGTTGTTCGTTCATGGGGATGGCGTCTTCTCTGGTTGGGTTAATTTGCCCGCAGATGAATGGGAGGGTATCGTCATTGAACTCAGCTCGGAGGTCGGTCACGAGTTGGACGAGTTTTGGGAGGTGTTCGTCAGCTGCTTGATAATTCGCTTCGCCTTGGTGCCAGAGGATACCTTTGAGCTTACCTCCATTGTTGATTGCGAATTTGGTGCGAGATACGGCACTCTTGAAGAACTCTGTGCCTTTTGCCCATGATTCGATTTTTGACCCTCCCTTAGCGTTTACGACGAGGCCGATTTCACGATGGGGTGATATCTTACGCATGGTCTGAGCAAAGGAGTATCCCAGGCCGAGTTTTTGCCATGAAGGGTCCTTTCTGATCGCGGAGTAGATATTGAGTGGGTTATTGGACGGGGCCCACTCGGCGTGTTCATTGAGCACGTAGCACCCTTTGATAGGATCTCTGAGATCGTCTGTGATCTGAGCGCGACCTGCCATATTGGACTGACCGATAAGGAGGTAGATGTCGAAGTCTGGCTTCTCTTGGAAGGTGATGCTAGATTTCTCGATTGTTAATCCGAGAAGTTTCCCTAGTTGTTGGGCGATGAAGAGATTGCCATTGGCATTCATGTGAACGGTATCAGCAGTGAGGATGCCTCGGTTCTTATTCTCTGGATTATTCGTCTGGAGATGAGAGAGGAATTCCTGACGCAGGTCGATGAGGTCGAGTTGGTTCTCACGAGCGAGGGCTCGGACGATGTCGCAGTATTGGTCAAGGCGGGCTGTCTCAACTCTCTCACTCTTAATGTCTTCACCGATGACTGCTGGTGTCATGAGGATCGGTTCGACCTTGTGTTCTTTGAAGAGGGTTATGAGGTATTGGATACCTGCTTGGTAGTCTTCTGCAGAGGTGCCTTCACGAGCCTCCTTGGTTACTGGGTGTGGCTTGTGCCAGTGCCAGACATCATTCGTGCCGATGTAGATGACGACCTTTGTCGGTTCTAGAGAGAGGACATCACGCTCTACACGTCTGAGTAGGTCGGGTACTTTATTTCCACTGATGCCTTTGCCTGTAACAGTAATTCGGTCGTGAGGTCGTTGTTGGGTGACAGCGGTATTGATGAGGTCGACATAGCCTCCTGGACGTTGGCCGAGCTGGGTGATCGAGTCACCAAAAAATACGATATGATCGTTCTTACTCAGAGGCGAGGCAGCCAACGAGCAGATGGAGAGTATGAATAGTAGAAGTGTTCTCATCGTTTATAATATGCCATGAAATACGTAAAACTTTTAGAAAATATTCAACTTACTTAAAATAAAAAATGGAGCGCCGTCTTCGGGCACTCCATTGCAAAAAAGTATAGTGAGTAAAAGGATGATTAATAGCGGTAGTGCTCAGGCTTGTATGGGCCGTCTACTTCTACTCCGATGTATGCCGCTTGCTCAGGCTTGAGGGTGGTGAGCTTACATCCGATTTTCTCAAGGTGGAGGCGTGCTACCTCTTCATCGAGCTCTTTTGGTAGGACCTCTACTCCGATCTCACGAGAGTCTTTAGTCTTCCAGAGTTCGAGCTGTGCGAGAGTCTGGTTGGTGAAGCTGTTTGACATCACGAATGATGGGTGACCTGTCGCACATCCGAGGTTGACGAGGCGTCCTTCAGCAAGGAGGAAGATCGCATTACCTGCAGGGAAGACGTACTTATCAACTTGTGGTTTGATATTGATACGCTCTACATCAGTGCGTGCATTAAGTGGCTCGACCTGAATCTCGTTGTCAAAGTGTCCGATGTTACAAACGATCGCTTGGTCCTTCATCGCCTCCATGTGCTCGAGGGTAATGATATCGTAGTTACCAGTAGTCGTCACATAGATATCACCGTATCCGAGGGTGTCCTCTACGGTGAGAACGCGGAATCCTTCCATAGCTGCTTGAAGAGCACAGATAGGGTCGACCTCTGTAACGATGACCTGAGCTCCGTGTGCACGGAGAGCTTGGGCACAGCCCTTACCAACGTCACCGTATCCACATACGACAGCAACCTTACCTGAGATCATAACGTCCGTAGCACGTTTGATACCGTCTACGAGAGACTCACGACATCCGTAGAGGTTGTCGAACTTGGACTTGGTAACTGAGTCGTTTACATTGATCGCAGGGAAGAGGAGTTTGCCTTCCTTGTGCATTGCATAGAGACGGTGAACACCTGTGGTTGTTTCCTCAGAGACACCTTTGATCGCTGGTACCCAGTTATGGAAGATGTTCGGGAACTTAGCGTGGATATCCTTGAGGAGGTCTTTGATGACTTGCTCCTCTGTAGATCCTGATGGGGTATTGACCCAGTCACTACCGTTCTCTAGTTCATATCCCTTGTGGATGAGGAGGGTCGCATCACCACCATCGTCCACGATCATTTCTGGTCCGAGAGGTTCGTCTCCTGCTGGGTTCGGGAAGCAAAGCATCTTCCAGGTGCACCACCAGTATTCTTCGAGGGTTTCTCCCTTCCAAGCGAATACAGGAACTCCTGCTTCCGCAATCGCTGCCGCGGCGTGGTCTTGTGTTGAGAAGATATTACAAGAAGCCCAGCGTACATCTGCACCGAGGGCTGTAAGAGTCTCAATGAGGATACCTGTCTGGATCGTCATGTGGAGAGATCCACCGATACGAACGCCTGCGAGAGGTTGCTCACTTCCGTACTTCTCACGAGTTGCCATGAGGCCCGGCATTTCTGATTCGGCAACGATTAACTCCTTACGACCGAAGTCGGCGAGTCCGATGTCTTTTACTTTATAATCTGTCATGTGGTTAAGTGGGGTTTGAAAAATTTACTGCTGAGGCAAGAAGGAGTCCTTACCCTAAGATCGCCGTTAGGGCTTCTACTTTATTTGTTTCCTCCCATGGGAGGCCTGCGTCTTCACGGCCAAAGTGTCCGTAGTTGGTCGACTGGCGGTAAATAGGGCGTAGGAGGTCGAGTTCCTTGACGATGTCAGCAGGCTTGAAGGAGAAGGTCTCCTTTACGGCCGCGATAATGCTTTCTTCAGAGACAGTGTTAGTGCCAAAGGTGTCGATGTGGATCGAGACTGGATCTGGGTAGCCGATGGCATAGGCGACCTGGAGCTCACAGCGCTGAGCGTAACCAGCAGCAACGATGTTCTTAGCTACCCAGCGGCACATGTATGCTGCAGAGCGGTCGACCTTTGATGGATCCTTACCTGAGAAGGCTCCGCCTCCATGACGTCCTGCGCCACCATAGGTATCAACGATGATCTTACGGCCTGTGAGACCTGCATCTCCCTCTGGACCACCGATGATGAAGAGCCCAGTTGGGTTGATGTGGTACTCGGTCTCCTCGGTGAGCATTTCTGCAGGGAGGACTTTTTCGATAAGTTCTGCTTTAATGATCTCACGAATCTCAGGGGTCGTGATCTCTTGGGCATGCATGGTAGATACGACTACGGCAGTAATACGAGTGGGCTTATTATCTACATATTCGACAGATACTTGAGTCTTAGCATCTGGTCTGAGCCATGGTAGGATGCGTTCTTTCCTCAGGCGCGTGAGCTCTTTTGACAAAGCGTGAGAATACGCGATCGGAGCTGGCATTAATTCAGGGGTCTCATTAGTCGCATATCCGAACATGATTCCTTGGTCACCAGCACCTTGCTCGTCAGTGTCCTTGTTGTCAGCGGCTTCTGCGTCTACCCCCTGTGCGATTTCTGGTGATTGCTCTCCGATGAAGACAAGTTTGTTGAGTTGTTTAGCCTCAAAGTTACAGGAGTAGGTGTAGTCTGTCCCCTCCGCATATGCGGCATCGTATCCGATTTCACGGATCGTTTCTTCCATAATGGCTTCATAGTCGATAGACGCGACAGAGCTAATTTCACCCGCGAGACCGATGTTGTTATCTTTGACAAAGGTCTCACAGGCAACACGTGCATTAGGGTCTAGAGTGAGGAAGGCGTCTAGAATCGCATCTGAGACGGTATCACATACTTTGTCTGGGTGACCCTCGGTCACTGATTCGGAAGAGAAGATAAAGGAGTTAGACATAACTTATCAGAAAATCTTGATATATTGATATGAATCTACAACAGTAAGACATGGCGTCAATCTTGAATTCTCTGAAACTCGCATCAGATCCCACTCGGCTGCGTATTTTGGCTATCTTAGAAGCTGAGCCTCTATCCGTGGCTGAGTTACAAGAAATCTTGTCTATGGGGCAGTCGCGGATCTCCTCACAGCTCTCATTGCTCAAGAAGGGGGATCTCGTATCTGATAAGAGAGTGGGGAAGAATAATATCTATTCGTGCAAAGTGAAGGGGGAGTTAAAGTTACTACTGCTCTCGGCGGTTCAAGAGATTCCAGAAGCGGGGCAAGATCGGGAGACCTTGGATCACATCCTAATGAAGCGCCGAGACCATGCTCGCGCTTACTTTGATAAGCTCGCAGGAAAGTTTGGAAAAAAGTATGTTCCTGGTCGCTCATGGAAGTCATTAGCAGAGGGGCTGCTGAAGATGACGAACTATGGAACGGTGGTAGACCTCGGAGCTGGGGAGGGCACGCTCTCTCAGCTAATTGCTCAGAATTCGGACCGAGTCATCGCGGTAGATCATTCAGAGAAGATGGTGGAATATGGCCGTGAGTTAGCAAAGGAGCATCGACTGGAGAATTTAGAATACAGGCTCGGCGATATTCAGGCTCCACCGGTGGAGGATAGTACAGCTGATTTGGTGATCTTCTCTCAGGCTCTGCACCATGCCTCGGATCCGATGAAGGCACTCCAGGCTGCTGCTAAAATCCTTAAAACTGGAGGTCGTTTATTGGTGCTCGACCTTTTGCAACATACGTTCGAGGAAGCTCGTGAACTGTATGGAGATACTTGGTTAGGATTTACCGAGATTGAATTAGTGCGCATGGCTCGTGAGGCAGGGTTCACTGAATTAACGACAACCATTGTCGATAAGGAAGCAGAGCCTCCTCACTTCCAGACGCTTTTATTGACTGGTAGAACTTAAGTTCAGTTCTACCAAAAAAGCCTCGCGCTTTTGCGAGGCTTTTGAAGTGTTGTCGAGTGGTATTCTGTTTTAGAATTTATTCGCAATGACAGTCTTGATCTTGTTAGCAAGAGAGTCTGCAGCCGCTCTGAAGTCATTGATTGCTAGCGATTTGTCACTCGTGTACGAGGTGATTTCATGACCACCGCCATTCATTGGGTAGGCGTCTCCGTTGACGAGGACTGGCTTAAATGCTTGTTCACCGTTAAGGTACATGCTTACCGATGCATTGATGTATGGCGTCATGAGGATTTTTCCATCTTGCTTGCCCGTTCTCTTATATCCGTATGCGGTGACATTCGTGATTAAGGAGTTTTTGCTAGAGTTGCTGAGCTTACCATTGAGTTCTGGGATGGTATTGACATAGTACGCGGTCTTAGACTGTACGATCTCATTTAGGTCGGAAGGAATAGAGGTCTTTGCTTGGGCCGCAGCACTTCCATATTTACTGTTAAAC
Source organism: Akkermansiaceae bacterium (assembly GCA_011524615.1). Taxonomy (GTDB): domain Bacteria; phylum Verrucomicrobiota; class Verrucomicrobiia; order Verrucomicrobiales; family Akkermansiaceae; genus WTJZ01. Next base: position 7,758 of record WTJZ01000189.1, read on the forward strand.
CCACTTCTTTGACTCGCCTTGATTCCAGCATCGATTGCGGCTCCGAGGAGGACTCCAATAGCCCCGCCACTATTGGCCGAGGTGTTAAAGTCTGAGTTTCCAATAGGAGCAACGTACGCACTGTTACTAATTGCTGGCTTTGGAACGGAAAAGGAAGTAAGTGAAGCCTTTTGGTCTGCGCTGAACTTGCTTGCACAAGAGCTTAATAAGAGAGCGCTTGCTCCTGCTAGGATCAATAGTGATTTTTTCATGTCGATCCCTTTAGTGAAATGATTTTTACGCTGCGTCAATTCTTAATATGGAATAATAAAATTGCGTTTATTTGTTCAATTTGTCGTTTTTTGTTTGATTGTGTTTTGGGTGAACCAAGTCCGTTCTTGTGAGAGATCTATAGGTTCATAAAACAAGGCCTTATCCAGTGAGGGATAGAGGCCTGCTTGAGGGGGGCGAATGGTGATGTGGGGGGGGGACCCCCAGTCCTACTAGGGTAATTATTTCTGAGGATCAGGTTGATTCTCTAGTAGTGATTTGCGGGCGATCCAGATATTGCGGTATTGCACAGGGTTGGCATGTTCTTGAAGACGGATTGGGCCTGGGGTAGGACCTTCTGGAGTTGTAAATTTGGTATTCATCTTTAACTCGACGTCATTATGGACGAGTACTCCGTTCCAATACACAGTCGCTCGAGCATTGGTAACTTTTTGCTGGCCGTCCCAACGCGCAGAGGTGAAGAAAATATCGTAGGATTGCCATTGATCTGTGGGCTTGGCGGCATTGATATCCGCATCCTTAAGTCCATAAAAGGCTGCACAATCATTTCTGCCATGTAATCGATGTTCATAGCTATCAAGGACTTGAATCTCATAACGATCTTGAAGCATGACCCCACTATTACCTCGACCTTGCTCGCGCAAGTCCTTCGGGGTTTCATTTGGCTTAAATTCCAAATGTAGATAAAAATCTTCATACGACTCCTTAGTGATGATTGATCCGTCGCCCTCTTTGACATGCCCTTCTACAGGAAGTACTTCTAGGGCACCATTTACAACAGGCCATTTGCACTCAGATTTGTCATGATGCCATACCCATTTGTCGGTAGCCCCTCCATCAAATAAGGTTTCTTTAATTCCGTATTGTTCTCTTTTTGTCTCAATTTCCTTATTGAGAGTGGCAGAGGAAAAGATAGGGAGTGTTAAGAGTGAGAAGAGGATGGTGAAGTGGTTACGTGATTTTTTCATTTTGATAGTGTTGATAATGGGGGTTTGTTCAGAACAGACCTGGTTGCTGTGATGATATTTATATTGTTGATGTTATTTGTCAAAATATATTTTATTTTTATTGCTTTCGCTTTTGTGAAAGCAACTTTTATGAGGAGTTCTATTGAGTGCCTGGAATGAAGTCTTATGAACAATTTTCGCATCTGATCGACCATTTAGAGTATTGAGCGGTGCATTAATGACAGGGCCTTTTTATGAGAAGGGGGATGGTGTTGAATGGCCTTCTGTTCCTTTATTAATAAGGACTCACGTGTGTTCTCTTTCGGTCTCGTATGGAGGAAGATGATCAAATTTGAACGATTGAGTAGGGCTCAGTGATTTCTGTGGTGCGGAGAATTTTTTTCTCATTTTGTGCTAAGAAATAATCATTGTGAGCATAATGATGAACGAGTCTCTCCAACAGTCATTATCATTGTGGGGCGGATTAGAGTAAGTTATACTTTGTGTGTCTTGCTTGTGTTATTATTATGTTTTTTGTGGTTTATTTTCTATGGTTTTAGGAAAGATTTTTTCGTGTGCTTTTTTTGGTGAATGTTTTATATTTTATAGATTTTTTGAAAGGTTTATTATTTTAGTAAGGTAATCATTTTGTCGGGGTGTTTCCTGATGTTAACAATTACACTTTATGAAGATATTACTGAATACGATGCTCGCGGCTGCTGTGCTGAGTGGGGCTAAGGGCGAAGATGATCGCCCCAATATTATCTTCCTGATGACTGATGATCAGGATAGGTATTCACTGGGGTGTTATGGGAACCCTGATGTGAAGACAGAGAACCTAGACGGTTTAGCCGATGATGGGGTGGTCTTTGAGCGTTATTATACGTCTACTGCTATTTGTATGGCATCTCGTGCGACTACTGTCACTGGTATGTATGAGTACAAAACAGGGTGTAACTTTGATCACGGGAACCTACTGAAAGAAAAGTGGCAGCAGTCTTACCCTGTCCTATTGAGAGAGGCTGGCTACCATACTGCATTTGCGGGTAAGGTTGGGTTCGAAATTTGTGATGAACCTGAGGCTAAACGGGGTTCCGTTCCTAGAAAAGACTTTGATGTGTGGGCGGGGACACCTGGTCAAAGTAGTTATCATACAAAGTCTAACGAAGGGATGAAGGAATACGCGGAAGAGTACCCACATTCGACCTTATCATATGGAGCCTTTGCTCAAGACTTCATTAAGGATTCTGTGGAAGTTGGTAAACCGTTCTGTCTATCGATTAGTTTCAAGGCACCTCACATGCCTGTTATGCCTGACCCTAGGTATGATGATGTTTATAAAGGGCAAACGTTTACTAAGCCTGCAAATTTTGGTCGTGAGAATGGGAAGCATTTCTCGGAGCATGCAATGTATGGGAGACAGTATAAGCGCTTCAAGAGTATGGGGTATGAGGCTCGATATGATGCGGCAATCGCAAGGTACTATCAACAAATCTATGCTGTTGATCAGGCTGTTGGGATGATTCGTACAACCTTAGAAGAACAAGGAGTGGATGATAATACCGTAATTATTTTTACCTCAGATCACGGCTTTATGTGTGGAGCTCATGGATATGGATCGAAGGTGCTACCATATGAGGAATCATCAGGAGCACCGATGATCATCTTTGACCCGCGAGAAAAAGAGGTAACGGGAGGTCAGAGAAGGGATGCTCTCGCATGTAATATTGATATCGCACCGACAATCCTAGGATTGGCTGGAATCGAGGCACCTCAAAATATGGACGGCAAGAATATGATGAATGTCTACCGGGATGATGAAGCTACGAATCACGATTCCATCGCATTAATCAATGTATGGGGGCCAACAGAGATGCATGCCCTCTCTGTCCTAGATGAAGATTATAAGTACATATGCTGGGCGTATGCAGGCACAGGGCCTCACAGAGACACCCCGTTGGGAGTCGTTGAGGAGCTTTACCATATCACTGATGACCCTATAGAAATGAAGAATCTAGTAGGTCAGAAGGGAACAGAAGAGGTGCTCGAGAAGATGCGTACACTTTATGGAAAGCACTTAGACCATTGGAAGGAAGAAGCGGTTCCGTTTCATCGATACCCGCAGTACGGTGTCGCATTTGATCGTACCCTTTCTTGGGAGAAGCGTGCGGATCATTATCTCAAGACAAAATGGCCTGAGAACAGACCTCCTAACTAATTTATAAGAATCTACTTACGATGAAAGGAAGTGTTATTCTCTCTTTTGTGTCATTCCTCAGCCTTAGTGTCTTGCTACAAGCAGTAGATAGGCCTAATGTTATACTATTCTTTGCGGATGATATGGGGTATGGTGAAGTTCAACGATTCCATCCAGAACGTTCTCTAGTGCCTACCCCTCATCTCAATTCACTGTGTGATGGAGGAATGATGTTTACCGATGCTCATACTACTTCATCTGTGTGTACTCCCTCTAGGTATAGCCTTCTTACAGGTCGATATAATTGGAGGTCCCCTCATCAATTTGGTGTCACTCAGGGTGGTAAACCCTGTATTATTGAGGAAGGGCGCATGACATTAGGGGATTTGTTTAAGTCCCAAGGATATCATACAGCAATGTTTGGTAAATGGCATTTAGACTTTGTCTATGAGTACCAGCAAGGCGCAGATCAGTTGAAGTATGTGAGAGATCAATGGAACTATGGGAAACCCAAGGGAACGAAGATTCTGGACGGGCCGATCAACCGTGGATTTGATCATTACCGAGGGTTTCACCATTCAGGTTCGATGAGTAGTATCATTGTGGATGATGAGGTTCAAGAATACGTGGAGTGTACCCAAATTATGGATCACCTCACGGACTCAGTCGTGAGTTACATACAGGAGAAGTCACAAAGCAAGACGCCTTTCTTTGTGTATTATCCGATGAATTCTCCACACGCACCTGTTGTGCCTAAAGAGGAGTGGAAAGAAAAAGGAGTCGTGAAGGACCCTTGGGGATATTCTGCTTTCGTAGCTCAGACTGATGATACGATAGGTCAAATCTTGTCTGTGTTGAAAGATACAGGTATTGAAGACGATACCATTATTCTTTTTGCGACCGATAACGGGTGCCACAAAAGCCCGAACTACTTTGCAGATCAGGGGCATGATGTCTCGGGGCCGTTTCGTGGAATGAAAAAAACTCTCTATGATGGGGGGCACCGTATTCCTTTTATTATCAAATGGCCGGGGCTTACTAAACCCGGAACCCAATGCGGTAGTTTGGTTTGTATGACTGATCTATTTGCTACCTTTGCTGAATATTTTGACATGAAATATGATGAGAAGGATGCCGAGGATAGTGTGAGCTTTCTAGCCAGACTTATTGGTCAAAAGCCAGAGGTGGTCAGGAATACGATCATTCATCATGATTACCATGGCAAATTTGGGATTAGAGAAGGAGACTTTAAGCTTATTCTACAACCTGAAAAAAGTTCTCATGAACTCGTTGGGCTCGAACGTGAGGTGCAGCTCTATAATATTCGTAATGATATTGGAGAGGTTAGTAATGTTGCCAATAGTCATCCTGAAAAAGTAAAGCATCTTATTAGTCTATTGGAAAAGAAGGTTGCAGATGGTCGCACAACTCCTGGTAGGGTAAAAGATAATGATGTTAAGGTAGATATCTGGAAGAGGTGAACGTATGCATATAAATCATTTTTCTGGGTGGTTTATGTGTTTTTTTGATATTTATATTTTGATTTTAATTGTTGTAAGTTTAGTTGTTTTTTGATGTATTAATGGAAGGGTTTAATAAGTGTTTGTTGCCCGATTTTGAAATCGTTAAGTGAATGAAAAAGTTAGTTGAAAATATCAGTAGGTCGGCATTGTTATGCTTGTCTGTTTTGCACTGCTCTGCAGCAGATAAGACACCCAATATTATATTAGTGATGACGGATGATCAGGGGTACCCAGTTGTTGGAGCTCATGGTCACCCTTGGATTCAAACCCCTAATCTTGATAAGATGTATGCTCAATCAGCGCGTTTTGACCGGTTCATGGTTGGTTCTACATGTGCACCGAGTCGTGCGGGAATGATGGCGGGGAGCCATTCGATTCGTAATGGGGTGACTCATACGATCTATGAGCGAGAGCGCTTGAGTTTAGATGCGACAACCATTCCTGAGGTTTTATCTGAGGGCGGGTATGAATCTGCATTCTTTGGTAAGTGGCACTTGGGTGATGAGCCTGCGTACCAACCAGATAAGCGTGGTTTCCATCATTACTTTATTCATGGTGGCGGTGGTATCGGGCAGGCATTTGATGGCTCGTGTGCAGATGTACCAGGTAATTGGTACTTCGATCCGACCTTTAAGGAAAATGGTACTTACGTGAAGACGAAGGGTTTTTGCACTGATGTCCTATTCGATGCCACGATGGGATGGATTAAGGACGTCAAGGATAAGGAGGACCCATTCTTTGCCTATCTCTCACTCAACGCACCACACGGTCCTTTTGTCGCCCCGCCAGAATACATGAAGAGATTCACTGATCTCGGGTTCGAGCGTACTCCTGCAGGTTTTTACGGAATGATTGAGCATATCGATGATTGTATGGGAGAGTTTTTTGAGAAGCTTGAGGAGTGGAAGCTGCTAGACAATACGATTGTTATCTTCACCTCGGATAATGGAATGACACGTATTGGTTGTGGTTTAAAGGGCTTTGAAGGTCGTCCCCAAGTTAAGTTAGGAACACAGCCTGACGGAACGGATATGATGTCCTATAATGCGGGGATGAAAGGCTTAAAAGGAACTGTAGATGAAGGAGGAGTAAGAGCTCCATTCTTCGTGCAGTGGAAGGGAGTTACAGATGCTGGTTATACGGTCGAAAAGGTGTCGAGCTACTTAGATGTCTTACCTACATTCGCTGATATTGCAGGAGTGGAGTTACCGAGTGATCACCTCTTTGAGGGCAGAAGCTTAGTGCCTCTGATTCATCAAGATGAGTCCAAATGGGAAGACCGCTTTCTGTTCCAGCATGTGACAAGATGGGGGTATAAGGCGAATCCTGACCACTATAAGTGGGGGCAGTATTCAGTTCGGAACCAACGTTTCCGTTTAGTGAAGGGAGTCCTCTATGATATGGAGAACGATCCTAACCAGAATGTTGATGTCACCGCAGAGCATCCAGAACTAGTTGCTAAGATGAAAGAAGCGTATAGCAACTTCTGGGACGAAGTGAGACCTCTCATGATCAACGATACGGTTGAACTTGCTAAGGAGAAGCCTTACCACGTTGAGTACGAGCATCAGAAAAAAAATGGAGGGATTCCGAAGTGGGAGCGTCCGCAACTGTAACGGATGAACTGAACCCATTTCTCTGTGCTGAGGAGAATTGATCATTAGCAGAGAAGCAATAAGACCTCACTCATATGAGTGAGGTCTTTGTTGTAAAATGGTGGAGATGTGGGGAGTCGAACCCCAGTCCTCTACGCTTTTCACGTGGC
>WTJZ01000203.1:0-2415 GCA_011524615.1 Akkermansiaceae bacterium
GGATATCGAGGGAAACACCAGGGAGCTTCAGATCCAGCTGGTAACCTGTAACACCGTCCTTCGTTCCACAGAGCTTGAAGTCCATGTCCCCGAAGAAGTCCTCAGACCCGATAATGTCGAGCAGGAGCTTGTGATCTGTCATGTTACCATCGGCATCATTCTCCGTCACAAGGCCACAGGAGATACCAGCGACTGGTGCCTTCAGAGGAACACCAGCAGCCATCAGAGCCATGGAGCCAGAACATACAGTCGCCATGGAGGTAGAGCCATTAGACTCCATTACCTCGGAGCTGATACGCATGGTGTATGGGAAGTCTGCCTCATCTGGAAGCACAGGAGCGATAGAGCGCTCTGCAAGAGCACCGTGTCCGATCTCACGACGGTTCTGACCGCCAAAGCGACCAGTCTCACCTACGGAGAATGGAGGGAAGTTATAGTGAAGGAAGAAGTTCTTAGAGTCCTCACCACCAGCGTAGTTATCAACGTAGAGACGCTCATCTGCAGGTGCGAGCGTCGCCAGCGCGAGGGCTTGGGTCTCACCACGGGCAAAGAGAGCGGAGCCGTGGACACGTGGAATGAGGTCGATCTCACCTACAAGCTCACGTAGATCACCGATCTTACGACCATCAGCACGGATCCCCTTCTCCATGATGGAGATACGGAACGCCTTCTTCTGGAGGTAGTCGAACGCTTGGTCAATGTCAAAGGAGGATGCCTCTGGGAACTTCACCTTCACTGCGGCTTCGACCTCATTCTTAAGGGCGCCTACAGCCTTACCACGTGCCACCTTAGATGGCGCATAGATCGCCTCCTCAATACGGTCACCTGCGACCTGGTATGCGATCTCTAGGAGATCGTCCTGCGGAACGATGAGGTCATATTCACGCGTCTCCTTACCACAGAGAGAGACCAGCTCTTCCTGCGTAGCAACGAGGATTTGGACTTGCTCCTGGGCAAAGCGGAGAGCCTTCTTAAACTCAGCATCTGGGAGCTCGTTTGCTGCACCTTCGATCATGATGACGTCAGTCTTATTACCAACGTAAACGAGGTCGAGGTCACTCTCCTCGCGTTGCTCGAAGGTAGGGTTCACAACGAACTCACCGTCAACGCGACCCACGCGCACTGCCCCGATGGGGCCTGCGAATGGAATGTCAGAGATGGCAAGAGCGGCAGAAGCACCGTTCATGGAAAGGATGTCAGAGTCATTGATGCCGTCTGCAGAGAGAAGGAGAGCAATGATCTGGGTATCATAGAGGTATCCCTTAGGGAAGAGAGGACGGAGAGGACGGTCTGTCATACGACAGGTGAGGATCTCCTTCTCAGTAGGACGGCCTTCGCGCTTGAAGTACCCGCCAGGGAAGACGCCAGCAGCAGAGGCCTTCTCCTTATACTCTACAGAGAGAGGGAAGAAGTCTTGGCCCTCGCGGACTTTGGTCTGGGAAACGGCAGTGACCATGACCATGGTGTCGCCGGAGCGGACCGTAACGGCGCCATCAGCGAGGCGACCCATTTTACCGGTCTCAAAGGTGATCGGTGAAGCACCGACATTACTTGTAATCGTGTGAATACTCATATTTAGATGTAATATTATTCGTTATAAACCTCTCTCAGAGAGCCAGCCGGCACCTGGAGGCTCCAGTAAGGAGTCGCCGCCAGCTTGCAAGGAGAGGACATCACCTATCTTCGGGCACGCTTACGTTAAAAAATGTAGTGGTAGAGACTCTGACAACTATCTTTCAGACTAGCCCCGCGAGGTGCTGTAGTGAAATACAATTAAAAACAGGTGTCAGAGACGACTCCCCCTCTAGATTCAACAAAAGAGTGCTCTCCAATAGAGATATGAGAACAGTAGAACCAAAGCACCCCGCGTTAAGCAACCTTTTTCTATTCCTGTTTTTAAGCCTATCTGCAGAGGCTCCTGACAGAGCACTGGCAGGAGGCCTTCTGGAAAAGTTTTTTCTAGTGTTGTTATGGTGGGATTAGGGAGGAATAAGAGGGGGAGAAAACGCTGATCTGTTAGTGTTTTTTGGGGGTGATGACCCTTCTCTTGTTAGAGCGTGTTTTTTTAGGGGCTATACAACATGTTGTGGTTTGTGTGCTGGTGGGGCACAACATCAAGATATCGGGGCGAATTCTTTTTGACATTTGGATTTGCTCCGCTAGGTTTTCCACGCCCTGGCAGGGGGAGGTTCCTCCCCCTGCCAGGGCGTGGAATTTTTCTTAAAACTTTTACCAATTTTTACCTACTAAACGCATATGGCAGACACCACCACCGTTAAGCTCGGCACCAGAGAATTTAGCCTCGATAAGGCTAAGGCAGAAGAAGCCTTCGCAGGCAAGAGAGTGATCAATGGTAAGGAGTCTATGTTCTTCAACATCCTCCCGATCAAATACCAATGGGCCTACGATCTGTAT
>WTJZ01000203.1:2425-4682 GCA_011524615.1 Akkermansiaceae bacterium
GCGAACCACTGGGAGCCAGAGGACATCCAAATGCAGAAGGATGTCGAGCAATGGCGAGGCTCCGAGGTGACGGATCAGGAGCGCTGGATCATCAAGATGGGTATCGGCTACTTCTCCGCTGCCGAGGGGATCGTGGGAGACAACATTCAGCACGTTGTCCGCGATGTCGTGACCGCTCCGGAGCTTAAGCTCGTCCTCGGGCGCCATGCGCATGAGGAGAACATTCACGCGGACTCCCTGGTCTATATGATCTCCTCTCTCGGGATTAATCCGCATGAATGTGAGGCTATGTTTGAGGACATTCAGACGATCAAGGAGAAGAACCACTTCGTAGTCTCTAACTCACGTGCTCTACGCCGTGATATTGACCTCAGCCTCATCGAGAATAAGCAGGCACTGGCTAAGAACATCTTCCTCTTTGGTCAGATCATGGAAGGCACACAGTTCTACGGCCTCTTCGGGATGATCCTCTCTCTCTACCGTCAGAATAAGTTCATGGGGATCGGGCAAATGTTCCAGTATACCCTCCGTGATGAATCGAACCATATCGAGGTCTTCCGTAACCTCCTTATGGATCTCGTCTCTGAGAACCCAGAGATTTGGACCTCAGAGTTCCGTGAGGATCTCCGCGAGACGATGCGCGAAGGGGTGCGTCTGGAGAAGGCATTCATTAAGGACTGCCTCCCAGTGGGCGCTATCGGGTTAAATGCAGATGAGTTCGAGGACTACATCGACTACATCGCAGACTACCGTCTGGTCTCCTGTAATCTGGAGCCACTGAACACGACTACGAACAACCCCTTCCCATGGTTAGCGGAGATGATGGACATTAAGCGGGAGCAGAACTTCTTTGAGGGACGCGTGACGGAGTATCAAACCGCGACTGCTCTTGAGACCGCAGGATATGACGATGACGATCTTTAATTTTTTATCGTGACCGAACTCCTTTGACCCTCTCTCTTATACTGCGAATATGATGGATCGATACGCCAACAGCTCTGCCGTCTTAGATCAAGACGTGATCTTAAAACAAGTGATTAAGAACCGAGTCTCCTCAGACTCCGCACCGCTCGACTGGGCACATGCCACAGGTGTCTCAGATCTCCCCCTGTCGGACATTAAGATGAGTGGGGCGCTACAGGAGATCTGCAGCAGTGCCTACATCGCCCAGGTGATCGGAGATGCCCTCGCAGACCTGCTCTCCGCGCAGGGGGTAGAGGATCAGGCGCAGATTCTCACCTCTGAAAACACGGAGTTTGTGGCACAGGTCGCACTCGTTGTGACAGACAGCCTGAATGATCGGGTCGCCCAGAACGGGCCTCTGCAGCTCTCCCCACAAGATCTCTACCTCCTCATGGAGAAGGCACTGCTAGAGCAGAGCCGCCACGACATCGCGCAGTCTCTCGCGCTCTACCGGCAATACCAGAGCAAGGGCGAGTTCCGCACCTCTGACCACCAGCTGAGCGTTAAGCTGATCCGCCGTAATAACAGCATCGTCCCGTGGAACGAGGCTAAGATCGAGACCGCCACCCGCCGCGCCTTCCTAGCTGTCGGCGAGAACCCCCAACCCGCCGCCATCGTTGCCCGCTCTGTCACGCAGCGGGTCAACCTCTCAGGCGTCGCAAACATTGACATCGAGGAGGTCCAAGACCTCGTCCAAGAAGAACTCATGCGTCACGGGCATTTCCGCGTCGCAGAACACTACATCCTCTACCGCGCACAACGCTCGCGCAGAAGAGCAGAAACCATGCAAACTACTATAAATGACACACAGCAGGAATCCATGATCATGATCAAGGAAGAAGACGGATCAACAAGCTTTTGGGACGGCCTAGAGCTGAAGAAGCGGATCGCCTTTGCCTCTGCCGGTCTGGATCTGAACCTCACTGAGTCTGAGATCGAAGTAGAGCTCCGCCGCTCGATCACCCCTGAGATTTCCCGCGATGATCTCCGCAAGCTCATCATCCTGAACGCTAAGACGCTCCTCGAGAAGGACGCTGACTTCGCACGCTTCTCTGGGCGCATCCTCCTGACCTATATCTATGAGGAAGTCCTGGATTGGGACATCCTACGTGACGGACGCGAGGGGCTTAAGCGCGCTCACGAGAAAGGGTTCATCACCTACATTCAGCATGGCGTAGAGATTAACCGTCTCTCCCCAGACCTCCTCAGCTATGACCTAGAGGCTGTAGCCTCCTCGCTGGATCCCTCCGCGGACCTCGACTTTGAGTTCCTAGGGATAAGCACCCTCTACGAT
>WTJZ01000008.1 GCA_011524615.1 Akkermansiaceae bacterium
ATTAAGATCCATGAGGTCGGCATTGATGAAGACAGCCGCCCCTACTTCACGATGGATCTCAAGTCTGAGGGCGACCTCTCCGACTATGTAGGAAAAGCTACCCTGAGAGAAAAGCTCGATGTCTTTATGACCATCTGTGCTGCGATGTCGTACGCACATGCGCAAGGTGTACTCCACCTAGACCTCAAGCCTCAAAACATCCAGTGTGACCAATACGGTGAAGTTCTGATCTGTGACTGGGGATTAGGCAAGTTCTCAGATGCCAAGGCCTCACGTACGGACTTCGAAGGAATCACTCACACTCTCATTGGTGAGGTCAAGGGCTCTCTAGGGTTCATGGCTCCTGAGCAAGCAGGTGGCTCTAAGGATGAACGCACCGATATCTACGCGCTCGGAGCACTACTCTATTACCTCCTCTGTGAGCAAGCTCCGCACATCGGTAACAGTCGAGATGAACTCCTCGAGCATACCCTCCATGGAGACATCCGTAACCCTCGAGAGATAGAGCCCCAGCTACCAAAAGCGCTCTGCTCGATTGCGATGAGAGCACTCTCACGAGATCCCGTCGATCGTTACCCGTCAGTAGAAGACCTCAGAGCAGAGGTCACGCGCTATCTGGATAACAGAGCCACCCTAGCAGAACAACCAAACCTCTTTAATCATCTCCTCCTCTTCACAGTACGTCATGCCAAGGTAGTCACCCTCATTACTAGCTTCACCCTCTGTCTCTCTCTCCTCATCTGGTGGAATGCAAGACGCCTCGAAGACCTAGACCAGAGGAATAACAACTCACAAGAGAAGGCTGCTAAAATCTCCGAAAGCTATCAACTCTTGAATTCAGAATACCAAGCCTTCGAGCTAGCCATGACTGATTCCAGTGATAACTTAGCCCGCAAGCTCTCCTCAGCGGCCTTAGAACGCTTTCGGGCCTTCCAGGGGCTCTACGATTATGGATTTGCTCTCGCCCCAGCTGATCTCATCAATGAGATGGAACTCCTCGCAAGTAAATCCCACCGATTAGCTCCAGTAGGGCATACTAAGATTATGCTCCTCCAGTGCTACATGGTTCAGATGAACTTCCGCGCAGTAATGGAAAACGACCTCAATGTCTCACACCCAAAGTTTAACAAGTGGTACGAGATCGCAAAATCGACACCATCATTTGCCTTCAACGGGCAACAGCGTCCTAGTTCTGAACAGTATAGAGAATTCTTAAGTACCCTGCAGAAGGAGTCCATGATAGACAAGGAACTGCTCAGGCTCATATTCTTTTACGACCTCCATACACGACAAGACTTTACTCATTACCCCAAATTACTCGAGGCGCACCTTAACACCCTCCATCATGACACCCTTGCGGAAGTACACTACTCGCCAGAAAATGATGAGTTCTTGGTCACAGGAATAGATGAGTTACACGAGGAATTAAAGTACTCCTCAACTAAGGTGTTAAGTTTACTCAATTCGAGACTACTCACGATAAAAGGTCATACCCTAAGAATGAGCAGACTCGTTGGGATACGGGCCAAGGAATTAGATTTATCAGGAGTGGCAAAGTTCAATCTCAATAGCAACTTAACGCCTACCGATTTAGAACGTGTGACCATCACTGCAGAACAGTTAAGATCATATCCTAGGATAAAAGCGACATTTCCTACCACTGTTGAGTTCGTAATCCTGTAGTGGCTCAGCCTTGAAGCCCCCGCTCTTCAAGGCTGTGACATCTACACCATCACTGCTGTTCCAGTTTCAAGCGTACAAAACCTCGTACCTGAGTCTGAGTATCGAGCTTCAACCTCACAGTCGACCACTCATACCCCAACGGTGCTGGTTCAAGATCATCTGGAGATTCTACGCTTTCGATTTCAGCGCCCCAGTTTTCTAGATCCACACTCATTTCTGGGGTGTAAATCAGGTCTCCCCATTGGTACCTAGTATTGTCTAACCACACTCCACCTTGCTTGTAGAGCCATGAGATCTCATAGATATCTTCAGCGTGTAGCGCTCTCGACTGTTGCTCGGGCTGGCTCTGTTTATTATCTATCTGACTACCTCCTAAGGCAAATTCAAAGAGATTATTCCAACCGTCTTGGTCCAGGTCATCTGACTCCGCAGCGTTCTCTACTCCCTGTGCCTCTGCAAATTCCTGAAATGGCTGCACCGAATCGCTTTCTAACTCGGAGATCCCTTCATTCAAATCATCGATTTGGTGTAAGTATGCCAGTAATTGGTCTAATTCAGAGGCGCTAAGATCTGCAATATTCCCATGAGCTCCACCTATATTTCGGCTGACTAACACATCTCTTAGCGTCGGAGCTGAGCCGTCATGTAGGTATGGAGCAGTAGCCCATACCCCTCTCAGCGTCGGGGTATCAAACCCTGCGAGACTCTCCCCTAGCCGATCACCCGACAAGTCACTGATGGTCCCTACATCATGAAGGAGGCCAAACATGCTGTCTGTAAAGTGCTCCCCACCATGACAATCAGCACATCCTACTGATAGAAATACCTCCCGACCTAAACGAGCTTCGCTGGTCATCTCTCCATCTGTATTTCGGTAGGGGCTTCTTGGCACCTCGCTTAATGACGTGACATAGGCAGCTAATGCATCGAGATCTGCACTCAGACCAGACTTCGGTCGCCCAAGGCTTTCACTACGTAAATGTTGCGAAAAGTCGGCATCATCCATTAACCCTTCGCCAAGTCCTAGACTCCGTATTTGGTTCTCAAAGTCATGAACCTCGTCGAAGTTTCCAGTCCAATGCAATCTCCCATGGGCGACACCAGCACGACCGCGTAAGTCGATCGTATTACGTAACCCCTCTCCGCTAGGTCCTCCGAAGTCCCATGTTCTGCCATCGTGACCACCATCTAGGTGACATGACGCACAGCTCATATACCCTTCCATATTGAGTGCCCTAGACGAGGCATTGTAGAAGATCTTCTTCCCGAGCAGCACTTGCGCATCTAACGGCTCCGTAGAAACAATGACCTGCTCCCCCAATAACGAGCTTCTCGCCCCACCACTGAGTAGTTCACTCACATCATATGCAGATACACTGCGCGAGAGGAAGTTGAGCACATAGAGTACCTCCGTATCGGAGTCTAAGCACACGTCCGTCGGTACTGAACCAGTGATTAACGAATTGATGTGCTCACCATTATAGGCGTTCACAGCCTGCACGAGATCATTACCGGGCATGGATATAAAGGCGACCTCACCATACGGCGAGTAACAGACAGAATGACAACGATCCATATTATCGAAGTCAAAACTCTCTACGACCTCATGACTAGAAGTGACCGTATTAATGGCCGACGTAATCGCCCTCACGGTATTATCATGGTCCAGAGCTAAGCCATCTGTCAGACTACCTCGATCAATATTATCTTTCTTAGAGGGGACCCAAGCCCGTTCGCCGTCAGGACTAATCCGAATAGCAGTGAGATAATTGGGAAGCCCCCTCGCAAAAGTATTCGAATCCGTGCCCGTCGACTTTGCTAATGCGATTGTATGATCAAGGGTAAAGTCGGACAGATCGATTACATAGACTTGGCCCTCACTATCAGGGGAAATCAATCGGGTCACATATGCATACGAACTCGTATGATCAATGGCGATCGCTCTCGCCTCGGGTCGAACCCCATCCGCATCAGTTGGCAATGTCAATGTATGCGTCACGCCCCCCGATCCTGGATCTAATCTCAATACCTGTCCCGTCGCCTCTAATGTAACAATAGCGGCCGACTGATCAGGCGTAAAGGCAATCCCCGAAGGTCGAGACGCATAGGGTAGTGCGATCTGACTACTCACACGCCCCCCTACCGGATCAACAATATCGATACTGCTGGGCTGCCTACATGTAACCCATAGCGTACCACTAGGAGAGACCGCGATACTCTTAGGCTCTTCACTCACTGCTATTTCGTGGACTAACTCGAGCGTTGATTTATGAATAGCGGATACCGAACCTGCATCAGGATTCACTGCCCACAGCAGATCCCCATTCAACACCATCCCACCCGAATGAGTCGGACTCCCCTCAGATAGAGGTCGGTGCACAGTATGAGTAAAGCTCACGGTCTGTGGATTCTCAGGCACCTCGAATGAGATATAATCGAAGTTCCCCGCTTCACTCCCCGCATCAGCTCTGATCTCCACCACGTTCAATCCTGGATTGAACGTGATCGCAGGTACCACATAATCCGCCCACGACCTAAAGCCACCAGTAGACTGTAAGTCACAATAGTGTACATACTCACCATTAACGACTAAATTGACAGGTCGATCCGCATTAGTAGCGTGTCTAATTACTAAATCTGTTACTCCACCATACGGAGTGGTTATATTCCATGCGATTCTAGTCGAACTCGTTTGCCCTGTCCCAAAGTCCACATATCCAGCTCCTGAATAACCTGTAAAGTAGCTCGCTGCACTCGTACCACTCTTAATATCAGCGGCCTCCGCTTCATGCTTAACAGTTGTGAGCGGCGCGGAGGTCAAAAACACCTGATGACGACCTACTTCACTAAATTGATGAGACACACTAGTCCCAGTGTAATCTTGCTCCGTCTCCCATTGGTACACTGTTCCTTCCACCGGATTAGCAATCGAGAAATGACTCACCTCACCCAGAGTCACGTGAGTAGAGTTCTGTACGACATTGGCGAGGACA
>WTJZ01000050.1 GCA_011524615.1 Akkermansiaceae bacterium
TAATTTTCGCGCAGATTTTTTCTTTGTTTTAGAAGAGCAGTAGAGGCTGGGACGGGGCCCTGCCTCTGCTGAACGCCGAAGAACAAAGGAACAAGATGCCGAACTGCTTTCTCCTTCGCGAAGCCTTTCTTAATCACTTATTAACTCTAATTAGTCCAGAATGACTGCTTAAATGGTATAAGTAGCGTGTTTTTAACTTACACGTCATCTGATACCAAGCTTTAGAAAGCGATAGAGTTGTTACTCTGTTCGTTGGGATGGAGTAAGTAGCTCAGAATCTACCTTTCCTCGGGTTGATGGTGAGGGAGAGGTGTGAGGAGATTACTCGGGAGGGGGAACATCTTTTCGTGGATGTTGTTGGCGAGTTTAGAGCTAGACTCGTAGGACATGGCGCACATTTCCATCTTAGCATCGAGGTTATCGATGTAGTGGAGGGCGAAGGCTTCTGGGGTCTTTGGGACGACGGGGGAGCCGAAGTCGAGTTGTCCGTGGTGGCTGGCAATCAGGTGGAGAAGGTGAATCCTCACGTGTTCATTCGGTGGGGAGAGATGTTGCCAATCTGAGGTTGTCTGGGAGGTAATGAGATCCTTCCAGAGCTTATTGACGAGCTCGATACCGAGAGAGATGTGTCCGAGCGCTTCGGCATGGAGGGTATAGACTTGGTGGAAGTCTTCCTCAGGGTAGTTATTCTCCCAGAGCTTACCACAATCGTGGAAGAGAACTGCGGTCAGGAGGAGGTCCTTGTTAAGCTGAGGGTAGACGGTGCAGAGAGCGGCAGCACTCTGCATCATGAGAGAGACGTGTTCGACGAGTCCTCCGCGTCTGGCATGGTGGTTCTTACGTGCGGCGGCGGCGCGCTGGAACTTGGCTCCGAAGTCGGAGAGGAAGAGGTCGCAAAGCCCCTTGAGGCGAGGGTCATTGATGCCGGCGACGAGGGTCGTGATGGCCTGGTAGTCTTGGTCTTGTTTGGCTCGGAGAGAGGGATCTCCAGAGAGGAGTTGTTCCTTCTCTAGTTCTCCTAATGACGACCATTGCCAATCATTAGACTCGAGGCCGTATTGGCTCTTGGTAAAGTTGCCTTCGATGGCGAGGAACATCCCAGGTTTGAGAGTAGGGACTTGATCGAACTGGGGGTGATTACTCCAGACCTTGAGCGAGATAGTCTGGGCAATATCGACGAGCTGGAGCTCGAAGTATGGCTTCTGCGACTTAGTCGTACGGGCAGAACACTGCTGTACTTGGCATCCAAAGCGGTAGGGGATAGGAGTCTCTGAAGTCTCAGCCAGTACTTGTGTTAGTGTGTTCATCTGCCTCTTTTAGGCAGATGGGGGAGGTTTTGTAACGCCAGAAATTTAGTTTTTTAGGAGCTCTTGGGCGGCTGCGACGATGCCACTGACTTCCCATAAGCGGCCTGCGCCCTCGTATCCACAGGCAAGCATACCATGCTCCTCTGGTCCGATGAAGTGGCAGCCATCTGCACGCAGTTGTGAGACATTCCTCTGAGTGGCAGGGTGCATCCACATCTTGCCGTTCATCGCGGGGGCGATGAGGACGGGTGCGAGTGTCGCGAGGTAGACGCTCGTGAGTGGGTCTGGGGCGAGGCCGTTCGCCATCAGTCCGAGGGTGTTGGCCGTGGCTGGTGCGATGAGCATGAGATCCGCCTCGTCGGCAAGGGAGATATGTCCCGGCTTCCAGCTATCCTTCTCGTCTTGGAGAGAGACGAGTACTGGGTTGCGCGAGAGTGTCTGGAGAGTCAGGGGCGGAATGAATTCCGTCGCTGACTGAGTCATGACACAGTGCACGCTATGGCCGAGCTTGACGAGCTGGGAGGTGAGCTCTGCGGCCTTATAGGCTGCGATGGAGCCCGTGATACCGAGGACGATAGTAGACATGAGAATGGATGAGATCGCCTCCTAGCGAAGACGTCTTACCTTAAGACGCTCTGTGAAGAGGATGTTCTGGAAGGTGTTAAAGTCGGTCTCTTTGTCGCCCGAGAGGAGGAGGTAAGTGTACTCCTGCCAGCGAGCCATCTCCTCGATAGAGTTCTGGAGGCGGAGGGTGATGACTTCCTCCGAGTCGGTGCAGCGGTTACGTAGTCGACTCTCTAGTTCTTCCTCACTGGGAGGCATGACGAAGAGGTCGACGAGACACGTCTGGAGGAGCTCGTCCTGGATCTCACGGATAATAGCGGCGCCTTGGACGTCGATGTCCATCACGATGTCAACGCCCTCTTGGAGGCGAGAGACGACCTCTGACTTGAGAGTGCCATAGTAGTTACCATGGACTTCTGCGTATTCGATGAACTCGCCTTCTGCGATCTTTTGCTTAAAGTCTTCTACCGTCAGGAAGTGGTAGGAAGTCCCGTCGATCTCTCCCTCACGCGGAGCGCGCGTAGTGGCTGAGACGGCGTACTTGGCGAGGCCTGTGTCGGCAGCGCGACGGCACATGGTGGTCTTACCTGAGCCAGATGGGCCAGAGACGAGGTAGAGGATTCCGAGTCGGTCTTGAGTATTCACGTTCTGAGAGAGATATTTGATTCCTAGTACTCGCGCTTGAGGAGGTAGTCTGCGATCTGACGGAGGCGGGTTGCATCGCCATCGAGTTCGTCGAGGGCATGGAGGGCTTCACCTGTGAGGCGTTGGGCCTCAGCCTTGGCTCCATCGAGTCCGAGGAGGGCGGGGTAGGTAGACTTCTCAGCGACGAGATCTTTGCCTGCGGTCTTACCGAGAGTGGCTGTATCCGCTGTGACATCGAGGATGTCATCGATGACCTGGAAGGCATGTCCAAGCGCACGACCAAAACGAGTCAAGCATGAGAGCTGAATCGGGCTCGCATCTGCAGCCATTGCTCCTAGGGCGATAGAGGTAGTGAGGAGGGCTGCGGTCTTAGTATCATGAATGTGAGCGAGTTCCTCACGAGTGATCTGCTTGCCCTCTGCCTCGATATCCATGACTTGGCCTCCGATGAGGTGCTGGCTATTACCTGCGGTAGCGAGTTCACGAACGAAATCTAATCCGTGGTAGCGAGCGGTCTTGGCGGTGCGAGAGACCATGACGAATGACTCGTTCAAGAGTGCGTCACCTGCCAGAATAGCAATGGCGTCACCAAATACCTTATGGTTGGTAGGGCGACCACGACGGAGATCATCATCATCCATCGCAGGGAGATCGTCATGGATGAGAGAGTAGGTATGCATAGACTCTACAGCACATGCGGCATGAATAGCGACAGAGCGATCTGCACCTAGTGCTTCAGCAGCGGCGAGACAGAGAACTGGGCGGAGACGCTTACCTCCAGCGAAGATGCTGTAGCGCATCGCCTTATGAATCGTCTCGGGCGTCGTATTCTCTGCTGGGAGATAGCGGTCGAGAGCGGCATCGACTTCCGCAATAAGGTCGGTGAGGTAAGGCTTGAGTTCTGACATAAGTTGAGTTTTGGGAATGGTATAGACTGCGATAAGAGACGAATAAACGTAATTTTTCACTTTTTGTCAGTGGGGTAAACGATAAAGAGAGGTTACCTAATTCATTCCTCTCGCGACGGCTTGTTAAGCTTGAGTCCGGATTCTATATCTTTGACTAATTGTATCTGTTCCTTGCATTAGAGCCAATCTGGTCAGACGTATTCATTCTTGATAAACATTGATCAGCTCCGAAGTAGCCAAACAAGTTAGCCTAGGTCGAGAGGGTTGGGGTATATTTGGGGGATTCATAAGTTTCACCAAGGTGATGTTGTGTTTTTTGTTTATTTTGTTGTTTTGGTGAATCATTTTTTATGAAGTGAAGGGATGCCTCAATCTTTATCTAAGCTTTATCTACACCTTGTTTTTTCCACAAAGGAACGCAAGGGGCTCATTCCTAAAGAGAAAAAAGAAGAGCTACACGGCTACATTGCGGGGATTCTAGCCAACCATAATTGTCACGCCGTAGCTATCAACTCCATGCCAGATCATATTCACCTGTTGTTTAATCTCTCCCGAACCATCACAGTTGCTAAAATTGTTGAACAAGTAAAATCATCATCAACTCATTGGTTGAACGACCAAGGCATAAGGTGGGAACGATGGCAGGCTGGATATGGAGTCTTCTCCGTCAGTGAATCCCAACTCGGAATAGTCAGCAACTACATCAATCAGCAAGAGAAGCATCACAAAACGATTTCCTTCCAGGATGAACTTCGTCAACTCTTCTATAAACATCGTATCGAGTTTGATGAGCGATATGTTTGGGATTAGGGATGCTCTGACAGGGTTGGTTTTCCACTTCAGAAGAAGGGGATAACTATCTTGCCCCCGTTGGGGCATTCCTTTGTCTATGTATTATTGGGTCATTTTTGCGTCGTGATCTCATTCGGTGAATGTACGCCTCACATACATGGAGGGACGATAGGCCGTGGTTGCTTGACCAGCCCCGAAGGGGAATAACTAGTTAGCCCAGCCTGATAGGGCTGGGTTAACGTGTCGTCTAAAGCGCCCTAGCCCTGAAAGGGTGTTACAACACAGTCGAGTGCATGAATCCAGATTATCGCCGATTTGTTGTGATCATCGCGATGAAGCTGAGGGAGCCAGAATCTAGGACTAGGGACACCCTTACAGGGCTTTATATTTTCTTGATCTTGCACACCCCACCCTTACAGGTGGGGCTAACTAGTTTTGCCCCGTTGGGGCTTCGTT
>WTJZ01000179.1:0-1172 GCA_011524615.1 Akkermansiaceae bacterium
ATCTAAATATCATTATATATTGATATGTTCACTTTCCTTAGCAAGACTTTTCTCATCGCCGCGACCTGTTTTTTCACTCTCTCTATGGGAGTGCAGGCTCAACCTAGCCGTGCAGGAGGCGCCAACCAGCGGCCTCATCCGATCAAAAACGCTGATGCGGACCAAGACGGACGCCTCAGCCTAGACGAATTCTCAGAACTCCCTAAGCTACAACAAGCTGATGACAACCATAAGCAGCGACTCTTCCAACATCTGGATAAGAATGCCGATGGTTACCTGACCCAAGAGGAGCTCCCCGTACACCAGTCAGCACGCCCCCAAGGGCCACAACGCCAACGTTTACGAGACCTAGACACGAACAACGACCGCCAAGTCACCCAACAAGAGTTCCTCGCAGGTGTCACTGATCAGGCTACTCAACAGCGTAGAACTCGGCTCTTCCAATCACTAGACCGGAACCAAGACGGGGTCCTCTCCCCTGCAGATCATCAGGGAACACGAGGCCCTCGCCCGCAAGGTCAAGGCCCACGCTCAAACAATCAAGGCCACCGACCGAATCAAGGTCCAAGGCCAAATGGGCCAGCGAGGCAAAATCAGCAGCAAGGTCGCCCTCAAGGAGCAGGCAAGCCCGCCCTATTCTTCAAGCAACTCGACACGAACGGCGATTCTCAGGTCAGCTTCGAGGAGTTCAGCGCTGGTGAACGTGCCAGCCACCTCTCCCCCGAGCGTCAGAAAAAGATGTTTGACCGTCTCGATACGAACCAAGACGGAGTCCTCACTCCCGACGACAAGCGCCCCTCACAGAATCAAGGTCGGAATAATCCCAGAGGCAGCTTCTAAGAAGTTCGGATACCTCGGCTCCCAACCCGCCGAGACGAGCTTAGCATTAGAGACCGCCTTATGCGTCCATCCTCGCTTTCGGTTCAGATCTCTGACACCTACAGGAGGGAGTTCTCGCTGTAAGAGGTCGCATAGACCAACGTAGGTCTCCTTTTGGCTTCTCGGGTGGGAGTCCGTCACATTAAAGATCTCTCCCCCTAATGTCGCAGTTCGCTCAGCGAGGAATAAGAGCGCAGAAGCGGCGTCGTATTGATGGATCTGGTTGATGATACGACGGCCATCCTCCTCGATCTCAGCCTCATCCTTGAGTAACTTCTTCAGCAGTACACTCC
>WTJZ01000179.1:1272-4648 GCA_011524615.1 Akkermansiaceae bacterium
CAGTGCACAATCACATCTGGACAGCCTAGCTCTGCGCGCAGGGCACAGAGACTCTCCTCAGAACTCACATCTACAGCTGTTGTATCTCCCTCACCCGAACGAGTGCCAGCTACAACTTGCCAGCCCGACTCCTGAGCCTGCCGGACTAACTCTCCTCCCACATACCCTGCACCGATCACGAACATTTTCTTCATGAATGCAATCTAACCAATATTGCTAAGCTTTCAACAGACAAATCTACGTCCACAACAACCACACTCATTAGGACATTCTTATAACTAGGAACAACACGAGAACCAGAGATGCACATTCCAAACAAAAGATCAATATATAGTCATAACCAATCACTACAACAAAATCAAACTTGTATCTCACCGTAATATTGTTCAATATAGCAAAACGATCAGGCGCCTTGCGACTGATCTACACACTAATTACACACTATCATGACTACACTAACCGCGCGTCTAAAGGTCGCGATCACTCCTCTCTGTAGGGGTATAGTACGTAGTACGCTCATGCGTACTTCCGCCTTGGCACTAGGCCTCGCCTCACTTACTTCAGCTAAGGACCTAGGAGCCATCTGGATGATTGGCGACTCGATTACTCTCGGGAACTCCGATAATGACGAACAGAGCACCCCACGAAGCGAACTCTACAAGCTCCTCCAAGAAAATGAACATGAGTTCACCTTCATGGGGCACAGTAATAAGAACCAAGAAGGGCTACCAACCAAGCGCCCTATGAACCAGCAGTACATCTTCCACTCCGCAGATGCTGATATGCGTATCATGACTCTCAAAGGAAAATACAGTCTATTTGAGCGCATGGGGAATATTAAGAAAAGCCGTCCATCCACTGTACTCATCATGCTCGGTTCTAATGACATCGGTGCTGGTTACAAACTCGAGTCAGCTGGTGAGCGAATCAAAGAACTGGCCAATACGATATATAACATCCCTCGTATCGGTGAACCAACTCTCCTCATTGCGACGATTCCACCAAACCGCCGCACAGAAGCGGAGCGTACCAATGTCATGCTCTTTAACGAAAAGCTACCAGGAGTCGCGCAAGACCTCCGTGCTGAGGGGAAAAAAGTTCATATCATCGACCATAATACCCCTCTCGAGGCAGCATACGATACCTGTATGACCGAGGATAACTTCCACCCAAATGCTAAGGGCAACACCATCATCGCTCAAACCTGGCTGAAAGCGATCAACAACCTCGGTGTCGAAAAGCAGATCCTAGGCGAAGCAAAGTTCCCAGGGGAGCGCGGGTTCTTCAAAGGGTACGAGACGTACAACATCCGCCAAAACGGAATGTCATGTATGATCGTCGCGCCGGACAAGCCCGCTGAGGGCAAGCCATGGCTCTGGAGAAGTCTCTTCTGGTCCGCGATCGACCTGTTTAACAAGGCTGACCTCCAGCTCGTCGATGAGGGGTACCACGTTGTCATCTGTGGTGGTAGTGTCTCAGGTCACCCATCAGGGAATGCCAACATCAAAGCGGTATACGACTACCTCACTGCAGAACACGGGTTCCACAAGAAGATGTCACTCGCCTCGATGAGTCGCGGTACGCTCGCTACCTTCCGTTGGGCTCACGAGCACCCAGATAAGGTCGCTAGTATCTACGTCGACAATGGAGTGCTCAACATCCTCAGCTGGCCTGCAGGTCCACACGCCGAGGGGAACAACTCGACCTCTAGCGGATGTGCAGCCTCATGGGCTAGCTTCAAGAAGGACTTCGGCTACGCGACCGATGCCGAAGCTCTCAAGACTAAGGAAAGCCCGATCGACCTCCTCGAGCCGTTAGCCAAGCATAATGTCCCGATCATCTCCGTCTGTGGCTCAAAGGACCATGCCGTCCCATATGCAGAGAACGACGCGATCCTAGAAGAGCGCTACAAGGCTCTCGGTGGTGACATCACCGTCATCATTGAGAATAAGGGCCACTCACACGGCATGAGAGACCCGTCTCCTGTGCATGACTTCATCCGCAAGCACTACAGCTTGTAAGCGTTACCTGACCTCCGTTCAGGAGGTCGTAATGAACACCTATAAAAAAAGCGCTCCCTTCGATCGAGGGGAGCGCTTTTTTAGTAAAACGGCTTATTAGCCAATAGAAGGTACTGCTACATCTGTAGCAACCTCTGCGTCATAATCAACACCTTCGATCCCGAAACCGAAGAGGCGAAGGAACTCGTCTTGGTATCCGTCGAAGTCTGAGAGCTCACGAAGGTTATCCGTGTTGACCTCGTTCCAGAGTCCGTCAACGATTGCTTGGATCTCAGGATCCATTTCCCAGTCGTCGATACGCACACGACCAACTTCATCTGTAGTAGCGGTACCGGTACCGAAGTGTGTCGCATAGAGACGTTGGATCTGCTCGATACATCCCTCGTGGTTACCCTTCTCCTTCATCACCTTGTAGAGAAGAGAGATGTAGAGAGGTACTACTGGGATTGCAGAACTCGCTTGCGTGACGAGAGCCTTGTTCACAGATACAACTGCGGTGTTGTCACCAAAGGTGCCGTTAAGCGCCTCTACCGTAGCATCAAGATCTTTCTTCGCTGTTCCGATGGTTCCGTTCGTGTAGATTGGCCACGTCATCTCAGGGCCAATGTATGAGTATGCAACCGTCTTAAATCCATCTGCAAGGACACCAGCCTCACTGAGTGCGTCGATCCAGTACTTCCAGTCTTCGCCACCCATGACCTTAACGGTGTGTGCGATCTCGTCTTCGTTAGCTGGGTCGATTGAGACCTCTGCGACTTCTGCCTTGTCCGTGTTGAGAGTCTTGTTCGTGTAGTTCTCACCGATCGGCTTAAGCACTGAGCTAAAGGTCTCACCTGAATCCGGGTCAGTACGACGTGGAGATGCAAGGGAATAAACCACCATGTCTACTTGACCGAGGTCTTCCTTGATCGTCTCGATCACCTTAGCCTTCATGTCGTGAGAGAATGCATCTCCATTGAATGACTTAGCATAGAGACCAGCCTTAGCCGCCTCTTCTTCAAATGCGATCGAGTTGTACCATCCTGCGGATCCTGGACGCGTCTCAGATCCTGGCTTCTCGAAGAATACACCAATTGTAGAGGCGCCACCACCGAATGCAGGCACGATACGTGATGCAAGACCATATCCTGTTGATGAACCGATAACGAGAACCTTCTTAGCTGGGTTCTCAAGCGCTGGCTGAGACTTAACGTATTCGATCTGAGCCTTAACATTCGCAGCACAACCCGCTGGGTGTGATGTCGTACAGATGAACCCTCTGATTTTAGGAGTAACTACTGGCATAACTTAATAAAGTGTTACCCACACCAACACATAGAACCTCTAGCCTGAAAAGGAAAAAATACCCTTAAAGA
>WTJZ01000060.1 GCA_011524615.1 Akkermansiaceae bacterium
TTTTAGCACATTTATACCTTGAAAAATTTTGCGTCTTGGCGCCTTTGCGGTCAATCCATCACTGCGAAAGCTAGCTTCAAGCCAACGCACAAAAAAGGCGCTAGGACTGAATCCCTAGCGCCTTTAGTATGAAGAGAAAAACGAATTAGTTCGTCACACGCATTGGCATGAGCACGTAGAGGAAGTCCTCACCGACACGGATCACACCTGGGCTCATCTCGTCAATGAAATCGAAGTTCACTGTGGTAGAGTCGATGTTACGGAGGGGAGCCATGAGGAAGTCAGGATTGAACGCAATCGCGAACTCCTTACCGCTGTAGTCGATAGGGATAGCCTCGCTCGACTCACCAACGTCTGGAGTATTAGCCGAGAGAGAGATCTCACCGTGGCGGAACTCGATCTTGATCGAGTTCGACTTATCAGAAGCGAGGAGAGAGACACGCTTGGTCGTATCAAGGAGGATGCTACGATCGATCTCGAGACGCTCTTGAGCCTGACCAGGGATGACCTGCTTATAGTTAGGGTAGCTCCCGTCGATGAGCTTACTGACGATGAACTTATTCCCAAGTTGGAAGCATACTTGGTTATCCTTAAGCTGAAGAATGACGGACTCATTCTCCGAGAGTTGACGCTGAAGCTCTGAGACCGCCTTAGTCGGGATGATGATGTCACAGTCCTGAGCCTCTGGGTACTCGAGAGCATTCTCCACGAGAGCGAGACGACGCCCATCAGTCGCGACGAGCGTAAGCTTCTGGTCATGGAAGGAGAGGAAGATACCATTAAGCACATAGCGAGTCTCATCGGTAGAGATCGCATAGGATGTCTTCTTGAGAGCAGACTTGAGCTCTGATTGAGAGATCTTGAACTCTTGCGCACCCTCGAAGGTTGGTAGTGCTGGGAACTCAGACTCTGGGAGACCCATAATCTTGAAGAATGATGGCCCACTGGTGATGGTCGCCACATTCTTACTATCGACCGTGATCTCTACCTCTGAGGCAGGGAGTACACCGACGATACTAGAGAGACGTTTAACTGGTAATGTCGTGCGACCTTCTACCTCTACGTCCGCCTCGATCTCACCACTCACCCCTACGTCGAGGTCTGTAGTCGTCATGCGGATCTTACCTTGAGACGCCTCAATGAGAACGTTCGATAGAATAGGGAGGGTACTACGTGAGCCAACTACTTGGATCACATTTTGGATACCTGTCTGTAATGCTTCTCGGGAAATCTTGAACTTCATCGTGCTTCGCTTCTTGCCTGTACTGTCCGTTGAGAACCACAGAATAGCAAGCATTAAGAAATCAAAATACAGACTTAGCTCACATGCACCGCATGTGAGCTAAGTAATCTCTCGAGAGAGTTCCGTCTATCGAGTCAGCTTCGTTCGGAGGAACTGAACCTCACCCTTGATATACTCATCTTTGATGAGCCCTTCCTCGATCTTCTTACACGCATGGATCACGGTACCATGGTCACGACCACCGAAGAGATCTCCGATGTCATTGAGCGAGTTAGAGGTCATCTCACGACTGAGGAACATCGCTACCTGACGAGCACGTGCAATGTTAGCAGGGCGCTTACGACTCGTCATATCTGCGAGGCGAATGTCGAAGTGCTCTGCGACTTCCTTCTGGATGCGATCCACCGAGATTCTCATCGTATTCTCCTGACGGAGAATATCAGCGAGGAGGTTCTGAAGGAGTGGGATCGACATCTTCTCCTTAGTGAGAGAGATGTGCGTTGCCGCTCTCACGAGAGCCCCCTCGAGGCGGCGCACGTTCGTCTTCACCTTCTCAGCGATGAAGTGAATCGCCTCATCTGGTAGAGAGACCTTCATGCTGTGCAACATCGTCTGCAGGATCGCCGCTCTCGTCTCAAAGTCAGGTTGCGCGATCGATACGGTCAGCCCCGCCTCAAAGCGACTGATCAGACGAGAGTCAAAGGTCTGAATCTCACTCGCAGGACGGTCACTGGTCAGTACGATCTGTCCCTGTGTCTCTAGGAGCGTATTAAAGGTATGGAAGAACTCCTCCTGAGACTTCCCCTTACCAGCTAAGAACTGGATATCATCTAAGATCAGGACATCCACCTTACGGTAACGCTTACGGAAGGCATCTGTGGTGCCCTTACGTACCGCCTCGATGTACTTGTTCGTAAACTTCTCTCCGGTGAGGTAACAGACCTTCTTCTTGGGATCATTCTTGATGATCTCTTGTCCGAGTGCTTGCACTAGGTGAGTCTTACCTAATCCTGGAGGGCAGTGAACGAAGAGGGGGTTATACCCTCTCGAGGCTCCGGTGGTAACCGCGCGACAGGCTGCGTGGGCGAACTGACAATTCGATCCGACGACAAAGCTGTCGAACGACTTCTCTGGGTTCAATCCCGCCTTCTTAATCACATCGGTCAGGTCTATCTTCTTCTCTTCTACTACGGCTGTAGCCACAATCTCGGGCTCAGCTTGGTCCGCTGGTTCTCGATCCTCTACCTCTGCTGCAAACGTTAGGGTAATCGGAAGCGCCGTTCCCAGTACCTCTAATACAGCAATGTCTAGTTCTGATATGAAGTTGGTCTCCACCCATAGGATGTGTGTGTCTGACTCTAGGACGAGTTCACAGTGATTCTCATGCACGATGAGATCAGCGTTAGAGAACCAACGTTCAAATGTTTCTGCGCCAAGCTGTGCTTGTAATGATTGTGCTACCCCTTGCCATCCATTAGAACGTGCTGACTCATCAGCATCATTCCATTCAGGCTTAGTTTTATTCTGTATGTTCTTAGGGTGTCTCATTAGCAACTTTTGGCGAGTGGAGGAATGATGTATGACCACTTCCAAATGTTGCGAAGCCTTTTCCTCTAAAACTTTTTTAAAACTCTAGAATCCCTTGTATCATATAGGGTTCAAAAGTTTAAAATTTTGAAGGATTAAACCGTGAAATATCAAGCTACCTTAAATAAATATTTGGGTTGACAATACTGGTTATTACAACCCATTTGCTCGCTTATTTAGGCGATCCCTCTGAACCCCTTATAATACCTACAATGAGGCCACATGTGAGGGTAATGAGGGCATTGATTGGAAAAAACCATTCGGATGTCAGCTCAGGTCTGGTCTCAATAAGGAACTCCGATGCATTCGCGAGCCCCATAAAGTTTAGGAGGTTTGGGAGCTCAGGACGGAACCACGCAACGAGTAGGATCGAGCCTACACATCCAATGACGAGTCCTACGAGATGAGAGCGCCACGGGAGGAGCGAGGCGACGAGGATGCCGAGGAGAGGGCCAAAGGTATAAGCGACCATCCCGAAGGCGAGACCGATGAGATTATTCCCCTCTGGATCAGCCTTATAGAGATACCACATGAGGATCGAAGCAGCAGAGAGGAGCACACCCCAGATGACGACCCCGATCCGAGAAAGCTTCACCATCTCAGCACTACCAGCCTCAGCCTCCATCTTCTCACGTCCCATGATGATCGAGAGACTGGTCTGTGAGAGGGCCGCGAGGATCGAGTCGAGGCTCGAGATCGCTGCTGCGAACGCCCCTGAGAGAATCAGCCCCGAGAGCCCGACAGGGAGCACGGTAGCGATCCACGTTGGGAAGATATTATTCGTATCATCATCGAACAATGCCTGAAACTCAGGAGAAGGCGTATGCACCTGATACCACGCAAAGAGGCCTGACCCTACCGCCAGCATTAATAAGGTTATGAGGATCGAGACACTACTCCATGTAATGGCGAGGCGCGCCTCCTTCTCATTACGACAGCAAAAGATGCGCTGAGTCGCGAGCTGATCGACCCCAAACGCCGTCACATTCTGGAACGGCATCGCAATCACGCCGACCCAGAAGGTAAACTTCACCCGAGGGTCACTGAACGGAGTAGCAAAGTCGAAGATCTTCATCTTATCGATCACTCCTCCCTCTGTCTCTACCATATTGAGCGCACTGATCTGCTCCCAGCCCAGGGTGCTGTAGAGCCAGATAAAGGCGAGTAAGCCCCCAAAGATAAAGAGACAGAACTGAATCACATCCGTCCAGATCACGGTCTGCATCCCACCCATCACGGCCCAACCAATGGCAAACAATCCAATAATAATGATGCACCACTCTGGCGAGATCCCCGTCACTACCTGTAGGATAATGGCTGTTACAAGCACTCGCACACTCTGGCCTAAGATCGCCCCAAGTGAGAACAGTACGGTCACCAGTCGACGCACCCCCTCACCTAACCGCTCCCCCATGAAGTCATAGGGACTGTAGATCTCCTTCTTATAATAGAGAGGGACAAGGAAGTACCCTACGATAAAGCGCGCAATAATCGATCCGATCCCCCACTGCAGATATGTCCAATCTCCCTTAGCTGCACAGACGCCACCAGGTACTCCGATAAAGGTCAGCGCACTAATCTCTGTCGCGATGATCGAGCCACACACCGCCCACCATGGTAGGGTTCTCCCTCCGAGAAAAAAGTCTCTAATCGACGACTGCTGTCCTGAGAGCTTATGCCCTAACCATGTCGTAAAGACCATGTAGAGAGCCACAACGGCCCAATCGATCCATGTAAAGGAGAGTTCTGTCATGTGAAAGTGAGTTATTCACATGTTATTAACATCACGCACCAGTAACACGCAATGCTTG
>WTJZ01000105.1 GCA_011524615.1 Akkermansiaceae bacterium
CAAGTCCAGAGTGCCAACGAAATACCGAACACTCTCATTACACATGACCATGGTAATTACCTTATCTCATGGACTGAAAAGTTTAAAAGCGTTCAAATATTCCACTACATGCGGCAAGGTAAAAATACCAGATCTGCCATTTCTATCCTGTCCGAAACAATTCGATCTCCCCACGATTTTGCGCATGAATATGCAGAGCTATTGCCCATTACACAAATTATACAGGAGTGTCCACCATACAGCCAAAGTATGCCTACGCGACCTAGACCTAAAAAGAACAACCTATATGAGTATCCTGCATTCTTAAATGAGTTAAATACACATATAGTAGGTGTAAGTGCCGACATGTGGTTTGGAGAGAGCTTCTGGCAATATGCCTCATGCACGAAAGAAGAATTAATGAGTCTACCTGAGCTCGTATGTACACAGCACGCTAGTCATCTGCATGTAAAGGCGTGGCCTGAGCCCTTCTCAGAGGCCACTGGGGAACAACTCATTATCCAGCGCAAGCTCCTCAAGGTCTTGTTCAATATCGACGAACACAACCCTTATGGTAAGGTAGCGACACCCACTAAAGGAGGGCATACCCTACGTAATTCTGTCCTCATCGATGAAAAAGGTAATGTCGCTGACGAACGGACTTCCATAGAGTAATCCCGTAGATCATCGCCATGCATGGCAAGTTTGTCAGCGGAGAGTAACCTTAATGCGCAGTAATGTAGGCACTCACCGCTTCTGCACATTTGACTCCATCCATCGCAGCTGAGACAATACCACCCGCATAGCCAGCCCCCTCTGCACATGGGAAGAGAGCCTCTACCTCTGGGTGCATGAGCGTCTGATCATCACGCGGGATGCGCACAGGAGAACTCGTTCTCGTCTCAAAGCCGATTAAGAGTGATTCTTCTGTTTCATACCCTTTCATTTGCTTGCCAAAGAGCTTCAGACCTCTCTGTAGTCGTGAGATGTGTCCAGCAGGTAACATTTGATCGAGTCGTGAGGGATTACAACCCGGGAAGTAACTGGTCTTTGGTAGATCTTGAGAGATCTTTCCAGCTAGGAAGTCAGTTAGACGCTGTGCGGGAGCTACTTGTCCTCCCCCGCCGGCCTCTTTGGCGCGACGCTCGATGTCCTTTTGGAACGCGATGCCCGCTAGTACTCCGTGTTCAGCCTGAAACTCTCTCGTATCTTCAGGCTCGATGGTAACGACCATTCCGCTGTTTGCAAAGGGAGAATCACGACGAGCGAGAGACATCCCATTCACGACGACCTCATCATTCTCTGTCGCCGCAGGGACAATGAACCCTCCAGGACACATGCAGAAGGAGTGCACTCCGCGATTCTCGATCTTGGTCGCTAATCGGTAGCGAGCTGCAGGCAATGCTCTTGGGCGTTCGGTACCATTCTCATAGTGATACTGAATACTATCAATGAGAGGTTGCGGGTGCTCGATACGGAACCCGACAGCGAAGGGCTTCTGCTCGAGGAGGATCTGACGCTCAGCTAAGAGGGCATAGATGTCACGGGCCGAGTGCCCAGTCGCGAGGATCACCGCCTCCCCTCTAAACTCTCGCCCATCAGTTAAGACCACGCCCTTGATCTCGCGCCCCTTAGTCTCATCGAGAATGAAGTCGCAGACCTTGGACTGGAAGTGTACCTCCCCACCTGCTGCTAGGATAGACTCACGCATAGACTTCACCACATTCGGGAGTAAGTTAGAGCCTACGTGCGGGTGAGCGTCGGTCAGGATTTTAGCAGGAGCGCCATGTGCGACGAGCGTCTCATAGACATCTCTGACGATCCCTCGCTTGGTCGCTCTCGTGTAGAGCTTACCATCAGAATACGTTCCCGCGCCACCTTCTCCAAAGCAGTAATTAGAGTCCTCGATCACCGTCCCCTGTCTTAGGATCGGAGCGAGGTCAAACCGTCTCGCCGAAGCATCCTTACCGCGCTCAATAATGATAGGCTTTAACCCATTACGGAGACAGCTCAGAGCGGCAAAGATCCCAGCAGGGCCGCATCCGACAATGATAACCTCCTTAGCCCCAGCTGATACGTTAGGAACATTTGCCTCGTAGACGACATCTGCAGGTAACTGAGCCTTACCTAGCGCGACCTCTAGACGAAGTTGAATCTTGATATCTGGCTTACGCGCATCGATCGAGTGCTTCACTAATCGCATGTCACTGATCGCCGCAGGAGGGAGCTTGAGCTTACGTGCGACAGCCTTCTTCTGCCTAGCCTCATCCTCTGAGTATTCGAGAGGGAGAACGATATCTACGGTATGAACTGATGATTGAGCCACGGGATGTATTACGGATTAATGCGGATGAGAGAACCTATGTCGAACACGACTCCTTCGGAGTAGTTCCAACCATTAAGCTCACGGAGGTCGCTCACACTCATATTAAGCTCTGTAGCTAAGTCAAGCAGGCTCAACCTTTCTTTTAAACGTATCACCTTAACTCTATCTAAATTCTCAGGTGCTGGCCTTGCTGGTGCACTCACCTTGATCTTCTGACCAACATAGATCGCATTGGCGTTCTGGATCTTGTTCCACTCCTGTAGCTGCTTGACCGTCACCCCGTGCTGAGTCGCAATCCCTCCTAGAGAATCCCCGGACTGAACCGTATATACCTCAGCCATGGACATCGAACCCATCACTCCACAGAGGAGTATTACTAAAAGAAGTGTGTTCATAATATTATCAATCTAGACCAATTATCAAAATAGTTGGCCAAATAACAAAAACATTCTTCACAAAATAGTTAACATAACTTAACTACAGTTTATTCCCCCTTCCCGATCATGCCACTAGTGTTCTTCCTCCTCCTAGCCGTCCAGGCCTTTAGCTTCTCCACAGTGGTCATCGACCCAGGACATGGAGGGAACGATGGTGGCGCGTATCACAAGGGTGTCAAAGAGGCGGACCTCAACCTCAAGGTCGCTCGTAAGCTCAAGAAGGAACTAGAGCGTAAGGGTATAAAGGTCGTCATGACTCGCTACAGCGATCAGACCATGAGTATCACGACCAGAGCAAACATTGCTAATCGCTACCCTAACTCGATCCTCGTCAGTATTCATTTCAACGGACACCGCAGCTCTCAACCAAGAGGGATCGAGACATTCTATGTCAGTAGTACGGGGCGACGCATCGCATCCCAGATCCAATCGCGACTCATCTCCGCCCTGAAGTCCAAGAACCGAGGCATCAAGTACACGACAGGGCTCTCGCTACTCACTAAGACTAAGGCTCCTGCCGTATTAGTTGAGTGTGGCTTCCTCAGTAACTCTTATGAGCGTAACCGCTGTAATACCGATTGGTACCAGACGGTAACCGCACGCAAGATCGCAGAAGGCATCGTAGCATATAAAAAATCTCGATAACTCTTGCTTCTGCTCGACTTATCACGAGATCCCCCGTATCCTCCTCCCCTATGCTGTCAAGAAAGGAGATCGCACAAAAAATCATCAATGCCCCACAAGACTTCAAGATCTGTGAGGCGTGTGAATCCATCGTCGTGGCAAATGTTGTGCTCTGCCCAAACTGTCACGCCTATCGCTTCAACCAAAACGAAGCCGATATCATCCACCATGCTGAGATCCTCGGATCACGAGAACAGACCTCTGTGACGGCTGAAGACCTGACATAACATCACTATGATTCCTAAGTTAGAAATTATCTTAGCCGAACTCCCAGAATTCGGTGAACAAATCAAGGGAGAGATCAGTCCTGATATCTTCGAGCTCAATGAGCAACTAGAAGGGAAACCAACGACAGGCCTCATCTACGACCTCAATGTGCAACAGTTCGACAGCGAACTCCTCGTGCGTGGGTCGATCCACACCGTCTTCGAGCTCACTTGTGTGCGTACCATCCACCCGTTTACGATGACGATTCGGATAGACGACTTTGCGACCTCTATCGAAATTTCGGAGGACACCATCGACCTCACCGAACAGCTCCGGGAGGAAATCTTACTCCTCCTCCCCATCTATCCCGTCTGTGATATGGGCGATGAGGGGATGACCTGTGAAATCGAAGAAAAATATTTAGCGCTGGACAAAGACCAAGAAAGTGATCTAGAAGAGAAACCCGCTGAATCACAAGATGACCGATGGTCAGCCCTCGATCAGCTTGATAACCTTTAACCATACAAAGACATGGCAGCTCCTAAAAGAAGAACTTCAAAGATGAAACAAAAAATGCGTCGTGGTGCTAACCGTTGGCGTCGTCCACAGCTCCAGACTTGTAACGAGTGTGGCGCTAAAACTCCTGGTCACATCGCATGTCCATCATGTGGCTCTTACAAAGGTCGTCAGATCCTTGAAGTAGAGCTCTAATACGAGACCATCTCTCATATATGGAGCCTAGCTCCACTTTTATAAGCCCCTATTTATAGGGGCTGTTTTTGTTATCCCTCTCAGTCCAGATAACACCGCCCTTAGCGTTGTTTTCTTGGGGATTAGAGTACGTAACAGTAGCGTTACGATCAGATCAAAACCCTACCAACTTTTACGTACTGCCGTGAGTCATACTTACCAGCCCCATATGGAGGGAGATCCCTAAGCTTTGGGCTCATCTCCTTACAGGCACTCACTTATCCGCCAAAGCTCTGCCCACTCTCGATTAGGTAACACCCCGTTGACTCAGTCCCCCTAACAATAATCCACGCTCAGATCTAGGCCTTCGCACCGCATAAAGATAATGAGTACAGGTCCAGCATTCTATAACGCTCAGATATCTCCCCCCCATTAGGACATCGATCATGCCGCTTTGTAATTTAATTAAGATTACCAAAGGAATATCACGACACGCGCACCTCTTTTTCTAACTTTTTTTGAGCCTTTGAAAAATGACAGACCCCGCTCGTAAAACAATGCGGGGCCGAGAAACAAATAAATAAAAAGAGAGGGAAGACGAACTCCCCCCTGTAATACAAACTAACCTGCAAAGACAGACTGAATCTCTGAGAGAGAGACTCCAATCAGTTGCTGAGCCAGTTGATCTAAGACCTCCTCACTCGCGTGGAGGTGGTAAGTCTGTTGCTTATGCGAGAGAGTCTCCTCTGGCTTCAGCGCAGCTGCAGGAGACGAGGTCTCCAGCTCATAGAATGGTCCTAATGGAGGAGCTCCTGGCTCTGGAGATCCGTCATTATAAGCATTGATCACATCACCAGAGAATGGATCTTCTTGATACTCCCACATTGCGTTCACATAGCCATGAGGAGCAGGTTGAGGTGTACACGTGACAATCGTCAAGACCTTGCCATTGGCATCATAACTCGCCGCGATATCAAGTGAGCGTTCAGGCGTAACCCCGATCTTACCACGACGGGTGCCATCCCCCTTCATGAAGATATGTGAATCCGTCATACGTAGGTAATCATCAGGAATAGCTCCGAAGTACTTGTCATTCACCTTCTCACCCTCGCCATCCTTGATCGGAATAACGATCGTCGTGGTCGGGGATGGGGCATACATTCCTAGCATCCAGACGGATGGCATCCCTGTCTCAGGCGTCCACTCCTCATCCCCTTGGTTCGTGATCTGGTTATCCGTTTGGTACGCTACCGCCTGAACGGCATCAGAGAGTGACACCTCTAGATTCTTCTCGATTACCTCCTTACTTAACAGATCGACACGACGGGTCAGCCCCATCTTGAAGAGATGCCCACTCTGGTTCACGAGCTCTGCAGATTGACGACACAGCGCATGTGAATCCGACTGCTCCAGCACCTCAAATGCGATCGTATCGATAATCGCTGGAGTAAACCAGTTCTCGAACTCAAACTCTGCTCCCGGGGCAAAGTAATAGGAGAACTGTCCTCCCTCAGGTCCAAGCCAAAATCGCTCTTCCCCACCGAAGACGTGGATCTTCTCTTCTAGCGTTCCCTTAGCTTCTTCAGGTGATCTTACCCCTCCTGGAATCAGCTTACGGTTAATCCAACCAAAGCTAGGCCCCGCTTGAGCATCATAGGAACTCGTCATCACTCGGCCCTGCCATGCAGGAGCCACCACTACCGCGGCGCCATCACTATTATGGAGCGTGATCACGTCCGTGTGCTCGGTTAAGAAGGAAACATCGTCAGAAAATGTAAATGACTCAGACATATTCCTATAAGGCGAATGACGCCCTCATCTGGCAAGTAGAATCATATCCTGATCTACTTTTTCGCCTGCTTTCTCCCTTTACCATAGCAGTCACTCCCCAGATCGTCTTGCTCCTCCATGATACGCTTCAACTGAATGAGCAAGCTCTCACAAATGGATGCATACTCCCTGTTGTTTGCTAAATTCTTCATCTCACCAGGATCAGCATCCAGATCAAATAACTGAAACTCAGGTCGCGTCTCAAACCTCCTGATCATCTCCTCTGCATGAGCGTTATTCTCCTCCTCTCTCTGCCAAGATTGGAACATCTTCCTCACATGACGATCTTCCATACGATCCTTAAACCCAAACTGAAACCCATTGATCGTCAACGAGACAAATGGATTCTCTGGAGTCAGTGTCCAGATCAACTTATAGCGACCATCTGTAATGGCGCGTGAGCTAAAGGGAGTGTTAGGAGTCTCCGCATTATTCACAAAGTACGCATACTCACGATGCGTCTCCGCCTCACCCCTCAGCACCTTTACTAAGCTCTTCCCATCTAGCCCCTCAGGAACCTCCCCTCCCGCCAACTCTATCAGAGTAGGGAGCACGTCACAATATTGTGCAATAACGGAGGTTTTCATCGGCTTATTGTAGGTTGAAGGCAGCTTCATCACACAGGCCGACCTTACTCCCCAATCATAGTTCGTCCACTTCCCTCCAGGCATCCCGATGCCATTCTCATCGAGTACGATTAATACCGTATTCTTATCCAGTCCATGCTTCTGCAACATCGCGCGAGTATCCCCAACCTGACGGTCGAATTCTCGCACCTCAGCCAAGTACTCCCTAAAGTATGAACGAGTCTCAGGAGTATCGACCAACGCAGGAGGAAGCACCACATCATCGAGCTTCCAGTGAGAACTATCCCCAGCATCCCATGGTGCATGTGCGTGAGTCGATGCTAGTACAAGACAGAATGGCTGTTCCTGGTCACGAGTCATAAACTGCTCTACCTGATCCCAATTATCCTTTGCCGGGCCAAAGTGGTTACAGTTCTTTTGAAAGCCTGAGAGGTACTCAAAGTCGTAGACTGATTTAGGACGAACATGAACCTTACCCGCGAGTCCCACTCGATATCCCAGTTCACCTAGATGGTGCGTCATACTCTTGGTCCCAGTCTTAGCGGGACGGTGGTTCATGTAGGTTCCATTATGGAAGGGTCTCAGTCCCGTATACAATTCCGCTCGGGTAGGGGCGCACGTCGCCTGCGCGACAAACATATTGGTAAACTGAACGCCCTCCGTAGCTAACCGGTCTATATTGGGAGTTGTATTTGGGTTCAGAGATCCATAGCAGCCTATCGTATTAGAACTAATGTCGTCACCCAAAACGATAACAACATTAGGTTTCTCAGACTGAGCACCAGCCCAAATCATCTGAGAGAAACAAAGTGAGACAATGTAAGTCAACTTCCTAAAAGCACACATAATATACAGATATACGCAATTAGAAAGACAATCTAACACCGCATCATAATTTATCTAACGCCTCTCGAGCCTCATCTATGCTGATCACTTCTTCTAGAAGGATCGCAGGCTCAGATAGCTCAGAACTGTAGAGTAAGTTAACAGGAATCGTCACTCTATTCACTCGAGATAAATCTTTAGCCATCTCTGGAGGGGTGTCTGTCATATCTACCTTCACAAAGATCATCTTCTCCGTATCAAGTGTAGACACGAAGTCCTTATTCCCGAAGAGTCTCTTCTTATTCACCTGACAGGTCGCACACCAGGCCGCGGTATAATCGACCCACACCTGGTACCCCTCTGAGCGTAAGTATTCCACGATACCAGGCTGCCAACTCACCCATTGCACCCCAGTCTTAGAGGCAGAGGTCGCCACCTTTGGAGCCTTATACTCTGTCGCAGCAGACCACGACATCTTCACCCCGAGTAATAATACGAGTAAGGAGAGCCCAAAGCCCAATCCATAGCGCACCCATTTCTTAAGATGAGGGAGTGTCCAATGACCATAGAAATATGCTCCCAAGCCTATCACAACTAATGCCATCACTAGTGCCGCAGAACCTGCGCCCCCTGTCTGAGCCGCAAAGGTCTGTAAGAAGAAGGCCGCCGCGGCAAACATACCAAAGGCCAACACCTTCTTCAACGTCTCCATCCAGAGACCTGGTCGTGGTAACTTAGCCGTCAATGACGGGAAGAACGAGAGCAAGAGGTAAGGAAAGGAGATCCCCAAGGCAAATACCGTGAAGATCACGAGAGCGATAGGCAAGGACTGGTCTAAGGTATACCCCATCGCTGCTCCTAGGAACGGCCCACTACATGGCGTAGCGATCACAGTCGTAAGAACCCCACTAAAGATCGTCTGTACGTATCCATTACTACTACCCTGACGTCCACCAAGAGCAGTCAAACTAGTCCCTAGCTCAAAGACTCCAGCCATGTTCAACCCGAACAAGAAGAGGACAACGATAATGCCTGCAACAAATCGGGAATCGCCCATCTGCTGTCCCCAGTTCACAGCCTGACCAGTCTGCGCCTTAATTAGGAAGAGCACAGAGGCGAGCACTAACATCGAGAGAACTACCCCCAGCGTAAAGAGAGCTCCATGTAGACGCACCTTCCACTTAGCTTCTCCAGCCTTCTCTACAAAACTCAATATCTTAAGACTCAACACCGGAAATACGCAGGGCATTAAATTCAGTAAAATCCCTCCGAGAAACGCCCCACCTAACGCCAACCAAAAGGTCACAGGTGCAGCCTCCTTCAAGGTGACATAATCAATAGGCTGATCTCCATCATAGAGCGCTGCTAACTCCTCTGCAGCAGGGAGAGTCAACTGCCCCACCCCTGCAGCACTCGCTGTACTCTCTGTCTCAGGAGTAGGATTTACTAGGACGTCCTGCTGTCCCAGAGATAGATTGACCCATTGCACCAGTCCGTCTGCCTTTAGATACCCTCGCAGTGATTCTCTCGGAGCGACCGCTGAATCCCTCATGAGGTTTCCCTGATCTGCCTTAAGCTCTACAGAGCTATATTCCCCATCAAACGTCCACGCCTGCTCTCCCCCTACTTGTGTCTGCCCGTCTAGGTCATAGAAGTAAGCGGACACCAACTCACCAGAGACTAATAACTGAATTCCTCCATCTTGTTGCTTCACCATCACCTTACGTGGGGCCCCTTGCGTAAAGTATGTATCGAGTCCGCTCGTACCATTCAACTGGGCTTGCTCCGCCACTGAGAGAGTCAGACTGAGTTCCGATTCTTCATTGAGGCAACTATCCTTACACATTTGCCACGCTGCTGTCGCCTGGATGCGTAACTCCGTACCTGACACTACATCCTCCGCAACCTTTACTAATACTCGAAAGTAATTCTCTCCGAGATAGACATAGGAGGGGATTCCATATGTCATCTTATCCTTTGGTATGGAGTACTCAAATGCCCCATACGTAACACCTTCTATCGGTACTAAATTCAATTCAGGACGCCATGTAGAGTCCACACTGTTATTATAATAATAGGAGTACCACCCCTCTGGATGATCAAGGCTGAGATAGAGGTAAAACTCCTGCCCTGGCTCGACAGTATCGTAGCGACTCAACAATTTAGCACTGGTCTGAGGAGAGCTAGGCTCTGAACCAAATGAAGACTGCAAGAAGCTCGGCTGCCCAGTCGCAACCACACTTAACAGAAGGCAGGACATCAATAGGCGAATAGTTCGTATCATCATTAATTATTAGAAGGGATAAGGTTAAGATTATTCCTAGAAGTGTGACCTAGGGGATGAAAAAAAGCGGCCATAAAGACCGCTTTAGAAAAAACTGAGAGTATCAATCTAGGATTAGAGAGCGCTGAGCTTATCCTTGAGTAAGTCTGCTGTTACTGCAGCGCCTACTACCTTGTCCTTGATCTCACCATTCTTGAAGAAGAGAAGTGTTGGGATCGACTGGATACCGTACTCACGTGCAAGTTCTTGCTGAGAGTCAACGTCTACCTTACCAACTACCGCAGCGTCACCAAGTTCGTCTGACACCTTGTCGATAAGTGGAGCGATCATCTTACATGGTCCACACCACTCTGCCCAAAAGTCAACGAGTACTGGTTTATCTGTATCAAGAACTTCAGCCTTGAAGTTTTCGTTTGTGAATTGTTTAGCCATATCTAAATATTGTTCTGATTCTATGACAGCTAAGAGTCTCCAAATAAAGGGAAAATTCCTAAGAATTTCACTTTAATGCTCTATCCCGCTGTAATGCCGAGAAGAAGAACGACTGCTGCTAAAACGGTGAATACTAATGGTAAAATCATAATCGAATGTAATTAAAGTGTCGGAAGTTACTGACCTGCTACGAATCCATAAATGTGGACACCAAGGCAGACCGCTGACAC
This sequence comes from Akkermansiaceae bacterium, assembly GCA_011524615.1. GTDB lineage: Bacteria > Verrucomicrobiota > Verrucomicrobiia > Verrucomicrobiales > Akkermansiaceae > WTJZ01. The sequence continues at coordinate 10,512 of WTJZ01000105.1, forward strand.
AAATACAGCCGCAGCTGCGAGTGGCCACCCTGCATTAGGGCTAGAAGAATCGTCCTCATATGACTCCACAGATGCACTTGTGAAGGTCGCGGCTGGCTTAGTAGAGACTGGTGCTGGAGCTGTCGGAGCTGCTGTTGGCATAGCCGCTGTGGCGACAGGCGCTACTGGAGTAGTAGGCATCGCTGGAGTAGACGCAGGCTTCGGTGGGCTCTTGAGCGGTTGTGTCGCGAGAGGAACTGCAGGTGCAGTGGGTGCTGCTGGCGCAGTAGCTACTGCCACAGGCTTGGGAGCGGTTGGTGCTGCTGGCGCTACAGGTGCGGCTGGCGCAGTCGGAGCCGCAGGTGCTGCAGGAGCAGATGGTGCCACAGTATTAAGAGGAACGGTATTGAGCGCGACAGGCTTAGACGCTGCTGGAGCAGCAGGTGTAATCATCGGCTTAGGAGCAGGAGGCGCTACCGGTGGTGTCGCTAATGATGGTACTGGAGGAGCGGCCAGAGTCGGTGCCGCAGGTGCAGCTGGAGAAGCCTTGAGTGATACACGTACGGTCTCCTTCTTCAGAGGAATAGAACTCGTTTTCTTAAGCGGGACCGTCTTAGGACCGTTGAGGTTAGGGGTAAGATCTGACATGTTTTGTTGTGCTCTCGTTTCTAGTGCTCGTACCATGACAGAGGATTTCACATATAGCAATGAGAAATCATGCTTGGCTTGAGCGTTTTGTCCTTATAACACAAAGACAAATTAACGTGTCAACATAGAATCATACATGAGTGACGATAATGACACGAATCTACATTTGACGATGTCATTTCTAAACATATCTTCTCAGCATGCTCCGTAGAAAATTTCTCAAATCAGGCTTAATAACATCGGCATTCCTAGGGATGAGCCAACATTTAGGCCAATCAAAGCCGGAATCCGTATGTCCCTATGGTAAATTGGTACCCGACCCTGAGGGATTACTTAATCTTCCCAAAGGATTTTCCTACCAAGTGATCTCTCGGCTAGGTAACCGGATGAGCGATGGATATAAGGTTCCAGGCCAGTTCGATGGGATGGCGGCCTTCCAGAGTCGCGAGAATCCAGACCATCTCGTCCTGGTACGCAACCACGAGATAGGGATTCAGTTCCTCCACCTCGGGCCGTTTGATAATAACGCCTTCCTCCCGTCCGAGATTGACCGAAGCCTCTCCTACGACCCTGGACGTATTGGATTCCCTCAATTCGTCGGTGGCACGACCAACATCGTCTACAATACTAAGACGAAACAAGTAGAGAAGGAGTTCCTCTCACTCCTAGGCACAGATCGGAATTGTGCTGGAGGGGTCACTCCTAGAGAGACTTGGATCACCTGTGAAGAGCCGATCGATACCCAATCAGAGCTAGGAGTACACCATGGATACTGCTTCGAGGTTAGCCCAACAGAACAGATGGGGCTCCAGAAACCGGAACCGATTACCGCCATGGGACGCTTTCGCCACGAGGCTATCGCTGTCGACCCTCAGAGTCACTATGTCTACCTCACAGAGGACAGGCATGAGGGTGCGCTCTACCGCTTTCGCCCCATCGATCCTCATAACTATCACCGTGGAGGCGTACTCGAGGCTCTCGTCGTCAAGGAACACCGCACCTTTGACACCAGGAACTGGCAGGCCCCGCTCATGTCACTACAGAAGCCTTACACCTACGACTGGGTAGAACTCACAGAACCAGAATCTCCTAAGGATGATCTACGATTCCAAGCTGCAGATAAGGGGGGCGCGATCTTTGCTAGAGCAGAAGGATGCTGGTGCGATGGCGATAAGATCTGGTTCGCCTGTACTAATGGAGGCCCGACCAAGCAGGCCCAACTCTTCTATCTCAATACAAAACAGCAGACGCTCCACCTCTTCCTCCAACCCGAAGGCGATGACCTCCTCACAAATGCAGATAACTTGACCGTCGCACCTAACAGTGACGTCTTCATCTGTGAGGATCGAGCCAGTGGTGCTGGCCCATCTAAGCTACAAGTCGTCTCAGCCAAGGGAGCTTGCTACACACTAGCAGAGAATGCGCTCAACTCGTCCGAGCTCGCAGGTGCCTGCTTCAGCCCTGACGGGAGGACTCTGTTCCTGAATATCCAAACGCCAGGATACACCGTCGCGATCAACGGACCTTGGCCATGGTTAGGATAGCCCCTCCAGATCACAGTGTACGGCCGCTTGATTCATCTGAGTTTCAGTTGAGTTGAATATTATGCTACAGACCACGTCATACTCTACACGATGAAAGCGCTCCTCCTCTTACTTACGACCATCTCGCTGGGGCACGCCCAGCTCTCTAAGCTCAACTCAGACCCTAAGGTCATCTACACACAAGAGCTCACCTCTGATAAGATCATCTTCAAGGTGAAGGAAGCGCGTCGCGTCTTCTCTAGCAAGACAGGACAAAACCGCCTAGGAGTCCTCCAGCCAGGCACTCACTGCGAACTCATTGGCTTCGATCAACGCGCCTTCAAGGTCAAGGCCATGGCTCAACATGGCCCCGTCACAGGCTGGGTCTCCCCGTACGCCCTCAGCTGCAATGACGACAAGTTTGTCGAACACTTCCAGCAACTCTATACACGACAACTGACCATCAAGGATCTCATCAAGAAACAAAAAATCGCCATTGGCATGACACCTGCAGAAGTGGTCAAAGCGCTCGGCAAACCAACTAAAACTAAACTCCGCCGTACTGCTAAGGGCTCAACAGGCACCTATGAGTTCATCGAATACTACGAGAAGAAGCACTACACCTACTTCCAAGACCCGGTAACAGGTCAAACCGTGAGAAACTTCACCCACGCCACGCAAGAGGTAAAAACCAATACTATTATCGAGTTCACCAATGATGCCGTCTCTGCGATCGAGGAGACCGTAGACAACAGCGGGAACCAGTCCCGCCCTACCATTGTCTCCGGCCCGATCTACTGGAACTGGCGCGACTTCCTCTTATATTGATCGCCCCCCCTTACCCGAGAGACTCCACTGTCTGGAAGATCGCGGTCAACATCATATATGCCATCATCCCGATAAGCATCGCCATGACGAGTAGAACCGCAGGCATAATGATCGCCATCACCTTTTGCAGAGAATTATTCAGCTCCTTATCATACCGCTCCGCTGCCTTACTGAGAGCGACATCGATCTGACCAGTCTGCTCCCCTACCGCTACCATGTCAACGAGTAGGTCAGGAAAGGAACCTGAGCGGATTAATGCGGAGGATAATGATCGGCCATCACCGACTTGCTCAATGACTTGAGACAACTGACTCTTGAGGTGCAAGTTCTGCGTCGCATCTTGGGTCAGCTCCAACGCTCGCAAGAGAGTCAATCCATTCCCTACTAAGTTCGACATTGTCTCAAGGAACTGAACAAAGAAGCGATCCTTCACCACTGAACCAGTCAACGGGAGATCTAGCTTGATGCGATCCCATACAGGCTTATTCGCCTCGATGTCCTTCCACGCCTTGAACCCTAGACCGATACCTAAGAATGTGACCAAAAAGATCCACCACCACTGCGAGAGAAACTCAGAGGCTGAAATCATCAACTTCGCACCAAGGGGGATTTCCGCCCCTGGGGTACTCGTCAACAGAGAGGTCAACTGAGGGATCAGCTTAGTCACAAAGATACAAGATACGCCAATCCCCGCCAAGATTAAGAAGGCAGGATAAATCAAAGCGAGCACGACCTTATTCTGTAGCTCTCCCAAGGTCTTCAGGTAATGCACCTGACGCTTCAGAATTGTATCAAGCGCGCCAGACGCTTCCCCTGCCGCTGCCATACTCGTGTACAGAGGACCAAAGGATGGGCTCACCTGGCGTAACGACAGAGAGAATGAGTTACCATCTCTCACGAGCGCTCTTACACGCTCAGAAACGAGCTGTAGATTCCCTGATTGCTGACGGTTCTCCATCGAGCGTAGGGCTGGCTCTAGCTGTAACCCCGCTGTCAACATGTCAGACAGTTCCTCGGTAAACAGGATCACCTCTTGCTTCTTCAGCTTCAGAGGCCCCTCTGATACTTCTGCCTCCTGCTTCTTGAACACCCCAGAAAAGAGAGATTCCTTGGGAGCAGCGGCCTTCTTCACCAGTGGCTTAGCGCTTTTGACACGCTTCTCTTTTGCTGGCGTCTCCTGAGCCTGTAGCTTGGTCGGGCGGAGCCCCTTGCGATCGAGTAGCCGAAGAGCCTCACCGCGATCAGAGGCATTGATCGATCCGGAGACCTTCTGACTGTTGCGGTCTCGAGCGATGTAGGTAAAGGTAGCCATAGGATTAGAGAGATGCGGCACCAGCCTCAGTTGTCGTTACAGAGATGATCTCTTCTACTGTAGTCAGCCCTTCCATGACCTTGAACCAGCCATACTCTCGCATTGGAATAAAGCCGTCCTTAATCGCCTGCTCACGGAGAACATCAGCAGACTCATTCCTCGCCACCAGAGTCTCCATCGCCTCTGTAATAATCGCCGCCTCATAGATCGCTAATCGACCAGAGAACCCAGTCTTACGACACTTATCACAAGACCCTGGGTGATACACGGTCCCCTGGAGGTGTGACGGGATGCCTAACTTCACCCGATCCTCCACGGAGAGCTCGTAAGGAATCTTACAGTGGTTACAGAGTCGTCGAACCAGACGCTGCGCAAGAAAGGCGCGTACTGAAGCCGAAAGTAAGAATGGTTCCACTCCCATATCGATCAAACGTCCAATCCCTCCCAAAGCATCATTCGTGTGCAGTGTCGAGAACACCAAGTGTCCAGTAAGCGAGGCTCGGATCGCAATCTCAGCGGTCTCCAGGTCTCGAATCTCACCTAACATCACAATATTAGGGTCAGCCCGTAAGATCGATCGCAGCCCACTCGCAAAGGTCAGGCCGATGTCAGACTTCACTGCGATCTGCATCACCCCATCGAGCTTATTCTCCACAGGATCCTCGATCGTTACGATCCGAGTATCAGGTGTGTTCAGTTCACTCAGGAAGGAGTATAGCGAGGTCGACTTACCAGAGCCGGTAGGCCCAGTAATCAAGATAATCCCGTTCGAGAGGCTCAATAAGCGTTTAATCGGATCAAGTACGAAAGACTCCATCCCGAGCATCTCGATGTTAAACTTCTGCTGGTTTAATAAACGGAGAGAGACACTCTCCCCCTCAACCGTAGGCACCGTTGCGACCCGCACGTCGATGCCTCGTCCTTCCAGTGATAGGTTGATACGACCATCCTGAGGGAGACGCTTCTCCGCGATGTCTAACTTAGACATGATCTTCAATCGCGCAATCACAGAACTCTGGAGCGCCTTGATGTTCTCTGGCACTGCGATATCGATGAGCTTACCGTCTACTCGATATCGGATACGGAGATTATCCTTCAATGGCTCTACGTGAATATCCGTAGCCTTCTGGTCAAGAGCATCACGCATGATCTGGTTCACGAACTTAACAACACTTGCTTCTGCATCATCGTTATCATCAATCACGTTCGCCTCATCCGTATCCTCCACATTATTCAGATCCATGTCGCGACCATCGAGAATCGCCTCAAAGGTGTCAGCCCCTACCCCGTAGAGTTTCCTAAGTCCATCATGCACTCTCGTACGAGAGGCCATCACCCAACGCACTGGATACTCGACATTCTGTGCGACGGCTTGACGTGCCACTAGATTAAAGGGGTCATAGGTGGCTATCACCAGCTCACGTTCATCTTCTCCTTCGAGCAAGATAGGCAGCACTCTCTGCTTCAGCGCAACTGCTGGGCCACACGCATTTCTTAGCTCCAAGGGCTTCTCCACCTCCTCAATCTCTGCCACCCACTCTACCGAGAGATATTCTGCCAAGGCCTGCATATACAGCTCCTCATCGACAGCCTCTGTGTCTAACACGCTATCAATCGCAGAATTCTGCAACTGATTAGCCGATTCGACGGCTTCTATAACCGCTTCTATCTCAGCGCATCCGATATTACGAGCTGGTGCTATAAAGAATTCTGACATATACTATTGGGATGAATAATTACTTTCTAATCCGTAGCGAAGGAAATGTAGAGTGTTTTGTCTCTTTATTTAGAGATTCTTTCTCAAAATAAGAACGCATACACCGTTTCTGCAACGATTCTATCAGAAATGAGAAACTTTAATCTTGCAAATTAGAATTACCACTAGTTCGATTACGGCCGTTGATACAACAAACCATCAGGTATGCTAAAGACAACATTACTCGGGCTCTCATGCTCATCAGCTCTACTCCTCACGAATTGTACAGAAGTGAATTCTGTGGCGAGCACGACTCATGCACCTACGACATATAATTCATTCTACCCTGCGGTAGCAGTGAAGTCACAGAGCCCTTCGAGCTTAGGTTCCAAGACGGATCGTCACGGATACCCTGTCTACGACATCTCTGATAAAAAGAGATATGTGCGTACCACTGCCTACTCTGACGCAGAGAAGGAAAAGGGCGGCATCTATAAGAACTACAACGCTGCAGGCACCTACCTCAAGTACGGTAAAGTACGCTCGGCAGCAGCAGACTGGTCTGTCTACCCTCTTGGAACTCTCTTTAGAATCAAGGGCCTCCCTCACACCTACGTTATCGATGACTATGGTTCAGCTCTCGTAGGCGGACACAGTATCGACATCTACCACCCATCCCTCTCCTCGATGCGTCGCTGGGGAACCCGCCCTGCCGAAATCCAAATCATCAGAATGGGAGACTGGGAGCGTAGTGCATACCTTCTCAAGGGGAGAGCTAAGCACAAGCACTGTGCTCAAATGTACGCAGGAGTACTCAAGAACATGAAGCTTGCAAACCAAGCATCTGCTAAAAACAGCCAGCAGAAAAAAGCTACTTCTTCCTACTCTCGCTACAAAGGATAATCCCCTCTTGTGAAGAGTATGATGATGGGAGAATAGTCTCTAACAATCTCTACTTCTCCACATTTGATAACAAAAAAAGCAGCACTCGAAGTGCTGCTTTTTTGTTATTTAGTAAAGACATATTAATTACTTACTCGCTCTGATCATCTGAACGAACTCATTAAAGAAGCCCGTCGAGTCATATGGCCCAGGAGCCGCCTCTGGGTGGTGCTGCACACTGAAGACAGGAGCGTCTGTGAGTTGGAACCCTTCTACTGTCTCGTCATTGAGGTTGATGTGAGTTACCTCCGCATTAGCAGGGAGTGATGCCGCATCAGTTGCGAAACCGTGGTTCTGGGAAGTAATCTCAACCTTACCTGTACGGAGATCCTTAACAGGCTGGTTACCACCACGGTGTCCGAACTTGAGCTTATAAGTCTTACCACCTACCGCGTGAGTCAAAATCTGGTGACCTAGACAAATACCGAAGATAGGCTTCTTGCCGATCAACTTCTTCACTTCCTCGTGAATGTAACCGAGTGCTGCTGGATCTCCTGGTCCATTCGAGAGGAAGATCCCATCTGGATTCATTGCCAACACATCTTCCGCAGGAGTCTTGGCATTCACAAGTGTGACACTGAGACCAGCCTGACGCATACGTCTTAAGATATTACGCTTAATACCGAAGTCATACGCGACGACGTTATACAGTACTTCTGGTAACTCCTCGTACGTTCCCTCTTGGCCTGAGGTAGCATTAGGAATCGTCCAGTTACGAGACTCTCCTTCCCAGAGGTACTGCTCTTGTGTAGTTACTTCTTGAACGAGATCTTGGCCAGCCATTGAAGGAGCCTCCTTCGCCTTCGCAACCGCTTCTTCAGCTGTGAGCTCAGACGTGATACATGCGTTCATCGCACCTCTTGATCTTAAGTGCTTAGTAACCGCGCGAGTATCGACCTCCTGGATACCTAATACTCCGTTCTCAATAAAGTACTCGTCGAGAGACTGCTCCGAGCGCCAGCTCGATGGTAATTCACATAACTCACCAACAACGAAAGCTCTCGCATGTGTGCCCGCCGACTCAGCGTCAGCTTCATTCACACCGTAGTTACCCTGCATCGGGTACGTCATTGTGATAATTTGACCTCGATAAGACGGATCCGTGAGGATCTCCTGATATCCCGTCATAGAGGTATTAAAGCAAATCTCTCCTGTCGTCGTTCCCTTCTTACCAAAAGAAACTCCGTGGAATACTCGTCCGTCTTCAAGTGCCAAAAGTGCGTCCATAAACTGGCGAGATTGTTAGTACTCCATCTCTCATAGAGCAAGACTTTTTTACACTCTCTCCCGCTTAGTCTCATTCACTGAAACAAAACCAGTTTTCTCACGCGCTCTAATTACAGAATTCATGTAAATTGGATACTTCTCCACAGCATGAATGTTAAAGATAAGTAGAAACACCTCATACATACAACTCTTCATTATAATAACTAGAAATTCAGTAAATTCATCAAATCTACCAGTATCACTCAATCTGTGACGCGATGACACGTAGATTATTTCGCAAATGAGCAAAAAGTACACGCGGAAACAAACACAAATATATTTTATATTCAATTGACAAAGATTTTACTATCAGGCAAAATCGTAGAAACACTAACCCATTTTATATAGTGCAGAACAGCGAACTATTACATACAGAAAAGATTATAGCAGATCGTAAAGTTTTCTTTATCGATCTGAAAGAAAACGCAAGGGGGAGGGTAGTTAAAATAACAGAAGATGTATCAGGCAACAGAGACACAATCATGGTGCCATTAGAAATCCTTGATGAATTCATTACAGCTCTTAACGACGTCAAAGCTGCGTCTGAGCAATTATAACACCCCCTCACACTACACTATGCCACTGTGAGGTGGTTGTGAGTAATTAACTAATCCTAACAAAGACAACCAGGGCAATCTTGTACAAAGTGCCCTGGTTTTTTCATTACTAGATCTGGGGTTCCTGTCGTCAGACAGAGGGACGAGTCCCCTATCGTATTCCTAGGAGCAAAGGAGCACCCTGGTGCGAGCTGACTCAGTATTGGGGGGAGCCCAGGAATAGAGTAGAGTTCCTCTCCTTTTTTATGACGTGCAGGTATACTCTTGAGCAGAGCTCTCGTATACGCATGCATCGGCGTCTGGAAGAGAGACTCAACAGAGGCCTGCTCGACAGTTCTACCTGCATACATGACACTGACATGATCACAGGTCTGTGAGACCACCGCTAGATCATGAGTGATCATGATGACTGCAGTGCCTAGCTCTCTCTGCTGCTCCTTGATCAGGTCTAGAACTTGCTTCTGCACGGTGACATCGAGAGCGGTTGTGGGCTCATCTGCGATGAGTAACTCAGGCTTGGTAATGAGAGCCATCGCGATCATCACCCTCTGCCTCATCCCGCCAGAGAACTCGAACGGGTAGGAATTAATCCTCAAGTCAGGCTCAGGAATCCCTACCCGATCCATCATCTCGAGAGCTCGCTTGTACGCCTCATCTTTCGTCACATTTTCATGAATGAGGAGAGGCTCCATGATCTGATCACCAACCGTCATATAGGGGTTCAGCGAAGTCATGGGGTCCTGAAAGATCATCGAGATCCCCTGCCCTCTGATCTGGCGCAACTCTTCAGCGTCTAGCTTTAACAGGTCTCGACCATGGAAGCGCGCATGCCCTGAGACGATCTCTCCAGGAGGCTTAGGGATCAGTCCCATCAATGAATAACAAGTGACCGACTTGCCCGATCCTGATTCACCCACGATTCCAAGCGTCTTCCCTGCTTCTACCGAGAACGATACATCTTGCACAGCCTTTACCAGCCCCTCACGTGTATGGAAGTGAGTGGTCAAGCCCTCTACGTCTAATACCTTCATCCCTTAGTAATCCTCTAGAGTGACTGCGCACAGCGGAAACCAGTATGGTTAGTAGGCGTGAGCCCCTCCGAGTAGTGACGCGCTGCTGGGCGATAACGTAGACAATAGCTGTGGTGACAGAGGAATGATCCCCCCTTCGTCGTATAGAGTACTCCCAGACGGTGAAATGGGAACATCCCTTCTGGGACCTTGCCATTCTTCTCGATCTCTTGGTGCATGTTGTAATCAATAGAGAACAGCGGGCCGTTAGGGTTCACCGCCTCTTCTTCAGCATATTCCTTATATGCATCTGGTCGGTAGAAGTCCGATACGTGCTCCCATACATTACCCGCCATATCATAGAGGCCATATGCATTGGGAGGGAATGATCTGACTGGCGCCGTGTTGCCATACCCATCGAGTTGCGTATCTTTAGTAGGGAATGTGCCTTGAAAGGTATTCCCCATCCACGCGTCATCTACTCGCGGACTATCCCCCCAGGTAAAGAGCTTTCTCTCTAGTCCACCACGCGCGGCAGCTTCCCATTCAGCTTCAGTCGGCAGTCTCTTACCTGCCCACTTTGCATACGCCTGAGCATCCTCATTAGTGACACAGGTCACAGGGTGATCCATCTTATCCTCGATGGAGGAGTCTGGGCCTGAAGGATGTCGCCAGTTCGCACCAGCCGTGAATTCCCACCACTGAAAGACGGCGCCTTCTTCCCATAATTCAGGCTGCTCCGCTGGAGGAGTGAAGACGGATGCCCCAGCCTGTAACTGATCAGCAGGAGCATGAGGAAAGTCCTTTTTGGTTAAGCCCTTCTCCGCTTGTGTTAGGTACCCAGTTGCTTCGACGAACTTTAAGAACTGAGCATTGGTCACCTCGGTCTCATCGATGAGGAAGGCTGACACCGTCACCTTATGCTCCGGAGCCTCCTCTGGATATCTTGCTCGGGTCCCTAGTTCACGCTCATTCCCTCTCGTGTAACTTACCTCTGGAATGTAGACCATCCCCTCCGGAACATTAACGCCACTTGGTACTTCATTCGATATTACGATCTCTTCTACGACTGGTGGCGGCGTTACCACTACGTCTTCCTTCTCATCACATGAGACGGTCATCATTGCTGGCAAGGCCACACAGAGCGGGAGGTAAAATCTATAAAGTGAACGCATTTCAAACTTGGTTTCGAATTACGATACGTGTTTTGGTAGGTTATGGCTATCAGTAAATTTCGCCCATGTATCGATTTACATGGAGGCAAGGTAAAGCAAATCGTAGGAGGTACCCTCACAGATGGTGAAGAGGCTCCTACAGAAAACTTCGTGAGCGAAAAGTCTTCTGCCGAATTCGCGGAGCTCTTCAAGCAAGATCAGCTCACTGGTGGACATGTCATCAAACTCGGACCTGGCAATGACGAAGCCGCGCGGAACGCACTCCAGCAATGGCCTGGAGGATTACAAATCGGAGGAGGAATTAAGAAAGAGAATGCCTCCGAATGGCTAGAGGCGGGAGCCAGCCATGTGATTATCACCTCCGCACTCTTCGACCAAGAAGGCCGGTTCCTAGAACCTGTCCTCGCTGACATCAGCCAAGAGGTAGGCGCAGCCCGACTCGTCGTGGATCTCAGTTGTAAGACCACTGAACAAGGCTGGGTCGTCGCCATGAACCGATGGCAAACTCTCACCGATCTTACGATCACCACCCAGACCCTCGCTCATCTCGCACAGTATTGTGACGAATTCTTAATCCACGCGGCAGACGTGGAAGGACTCTGCAATGGAATGGACGCAGAACTCGTCAAGTGGCTGGGCGAATGGACTCAACAACATAACAACTTCCCGATTACCTATGCTGGCGGCATCCGCTCCATGGCTGAGATCGATACTCTACAGGAACAGAGTCAAGGTAATGTAGACTTCACTGTAGGAAGCTCGCTCGACCTCTTCGGAGGACAAGCGCTCAAGTATGCGGACTTAATCGCGAGGCACTGATGCCGCATGATTCATTAGGCATAGAAGCAGTTTAACTTGCGCTCGCGACCGACGGTCGTCGCAGGCCCATGCCCGGGTAGTAATACGGTCTCATGGGGCAGACTCATCAAGCGTTGCACACTCGCCACACTCTGCTCATACCCCACATTCGGGCGCCCCATAGAACCAGCGAACAATGCGTCCCCACAAAAGCAAATCGCACGATCAGGTAGATGATAACAGCGATGATCTGTACTATGCCCCACAGTCTCAATGACCTCGATAGGCTCACTCGTGGAGACCGAGGGAAACGCCGCTAGTAGTTCCTCTCGCCCCCCCACATGATCTGGGTGCGCATGAGTGATGAGCAGTACGATCTCCTTCACTCCTTGTGACTTAAGAGCTGTGATGACGCTACCAGCATCAGGACCAGCGTCTGCGATGATCGCCACCTCCCCGATCAAGTAGTACCAGACATTAACGGTAAATCCACCGTAGGGAATGATGATGCGATGTAGCCCCCGTACTTCGGGCTCTACACGCAGATGGGTGCTCGATTCTAGTTCTACCAATCCCTTGTAGTTCAGTTGGTAGTCTCTAGCGACTTTCTGTAGATCAGCCCTCGCCTCCTGCGGCACCGAGGCCTTGGTCAGAACATCTGATAACTCGTCTGCGTATTCTAGTGGTTCCATGCCTACCTCTTACTCGAAGTAGACCTGCTTTTCACCACAATATTGACACGTAATCGCTCTTTGTCTGAAGAGGAGTGAGAGAGCCGTGGCGAGAGAGCGATCTCCAAGGAAGTGTGGAATCTTGCGATCCTTCTTCTTAGAACACTTCATATGCTTCAACAGAGGCGTTCTACAGAGGCGGCAGACTACGGAATTAGCGGTCGCCCAAAAGATCAGCGTCAACAACGCTGTTAAGAGTAAGAAGCCTACACCCACACCGACAATAAGCTTATCACCAGCATAAAAGCCGTAGCCCATAGCACCCAATGCGATCGGAAGAACCGCCGCTCTCAATACGTACACAAATGCTACTAGACGATACTTTCTCGAGTTATAACGCTTTTGTGCAGGCACTTTGCCCGAGCGTCGTTGCCCAGAGTAACTTCTTGATTTTGCTTCAGTAGTCGCTTCCATGTGTTTGATAGACTACACTAGTACCTAGACTGTCACAACAAATATTTCCTCATCACCACTCGACGTATTACGTTAAGATACTTTACGCCCGATCATCCCTACCCTACACACCTATGACGCCCTCCGAGTCTCATTCGATCCTTATTACCCAGAGCCAAATCTCCACGCGAGTTCGCGAACTAGCAGAAGAGATCCTAGCGCAGCATAATGGTCAGCCTATGACCGTCATCCTACTTCTGAAAGGAGCTATCCTGTTCGCGGCGGACCTCTGCCGCCACCTCCCTAGCAATATCCAAATCGAATGCCTCTCTGTCTCTAGCTACCATGGAGGAACAGAATCATCAGGAACAGTCACTTACCTTGACGCCCAGCTCCCTGATGTCTCAGGACGTTCGGTTCTCCTCGTCGATGACATTCTGGACACAGGACTCACCCTCTACTCAGTCTCTCAGAAGTTCAAAGAACTCGGTGCTACACACCTCTCCCGTTGTGTCCTCCTCTCTAAGAAGAAGGACCGTCTCGCAGAAGTCTCCGCCGAGCATGTGGGCTTCGAAATCAATGACGAATTTGTCATCGGTTACGGCCTCGATTACCAAGGACGATACCGTAACCTCCCTTACATCGGAGTGATGACTTTGAGTTAACCTCTTAACAAAAAAGACGATATTAGACAAAAATCATCAAAAAAACTACTTCACACAGCATTATAATAGAAAAGGAGACTTCAACACAAATAAGCGAGTAGAACTCTTCTTGGTTTGAAGAATAGAGCACACTCTGGACTCCAGAATGATCACGCCTATCCTCCACCAAAGAGAGCTCTCCACCGCATTACAGAAGCCCATACTCAGAATCACATGAAACAATTCCTACTATCTAAATTACTCATCGGAGCACTCTCCCTTGCTAGCATTAATTCGACCTTAGCCAATGACGACACGCCTGCGTTTCCTGAATCCAGCGAGAGTGAGTTCTATGGCTATCAGCAAATCGACTTCAAGCTCGATAAGCTCCCATGCAAGGTTGTTATCCCTAAAAAAGTGGCAGAAGGTAAACCATGGATCATCAGAGCTCGCTTCTGGGGCCACTGGCCAGTACTCGACCAAGCACTCTTAGCAAAAGGATTCCATGTCGCCTACGCTGATGTCGCAGGACTCTTTGGCGCCCCTCGTGCCGTAGAGCGTTGGAACCGACTGTACGACTACCTCACAACCGAACATGGACTCTCCCAAAAGGTGGCCCTCGAAGGCATGTCTCGCGGTGGACTCATCATCTATAACTGGGCTAAGAAGAACCCAGAAAAGGTAAGCTGCATCTACGGAGATAATCCAGTCTGTGACTTCAAGAGCTGGCCGACAACCAAAAGCCGCCAAATCCAATCCGCTTACCAACTAACTCAGGAAGAAGCAGATGCCTATCAAGATAACCCTATCGATAACCTCGGCCCGCTCGCTGAAGCAGGAGTCCCGCTCTTCAATGTCGTGGGAGATCTTGATGATGTCGTCCCTGTCGCTGAGAATACTGCCATTCTAGAAGAGAGATACAAAGCGCTTGGAGGCAAGATCACAGTTCTCCATAAGCCCGATTGCAAGCACCACCCTCACGGCCTTGGCGATGACCCAACGCTCCTCGTAGAATTCATCCTCGCTAATACACACTAATTTTTCACATCCAGTCACTTAACGCAAAAATGGTATGCCCGACTGGGCATACCATTTTTTTTTTGATCTGTCAGAGAGTCAAGAGGACTTATGCCTCCCAGCTTGCTAGGTCTTCCCAGAAGTTAGGCCACGTCTTGGCGACACAATGAGGCTCCCCGATCGCAAAGATCTCTTCCGCCGCAATCCCTGAGCGAGACGACAATACGGAGCGTAATACGCCAAAGCACATCGCGATGCGGTGGTCATCATGGGAGTCGGTCTCTACCTGAGCAGCCTGCACCTTGGTGATATTCTCTGGGGTCTGCCAATAGGCACCACCCTTGATCGTTACATCATCCTCGACTACTTCCGTCTCGATCCCTAGTAGCGCGAAGCCATCTACCATCGCTTGGATCCGATCACACTCCTTGACCCGAAGACTCTCCAGACCGATGAACTTAGTCTCGCCCTCTGAGAAGCACGCCAACACCATGCCAGTCATCGCGACATCTGGCATCGGAGAAAAGTCAAATACGGCACCTGGGCTCATCTCCCCATAGGTACTAAAGCTACAGTCCTCTCCATTCTTAGACACTGTTGCACCAAACTCTGCACACACCTCCGCGAACTGCTCGTCCCCTTGGAGGGTCTTAGACCCGTAGTCCTTGATCTCTAGGTCCTGTCTCATGAGCGTCGCCCATGCACTAGGATAACTCGCACCACTCATATCCGCTGGGATCGTATACTCCGTAGGCTCATTCAGCCCCTGAGAAATATCCATGATACGCCCCTCCTCTTCTACGCTGTAATTGACACCCCAAGAAGAAAGGATCTCGAGCGTCATATCAATGTAAGGTTGCGATGGTGGGATCTCATCCATCTCGATACGGAGCCCACCATTAATCTTTGGCGCCACTAGGAGAAGGGCGGAGACAAACTGCGATGATACGCGACCAGAGAGCGTTACGACTCGCTGTTCTAGATTCCCTCCCAGCCCTTGATATCGTGCCGGTAAGAACCCATCATTCTGCTGACACTCTACTGCCACACCAAGAGAGCGTAGTGCCTTGAACAAATCTGCTTGTGGTCGCTCGTGCATGCGATCGACTCCCTTGAGCCCGTATTCCCCATTAATGATAAGACTCACGGCCGACACGAAGCGTGCTACCGTACCAGCATTACCAATGTGATGAATCTCGCTATCCCCCTGGAGCACCGCAGGAGGAGTAACCAATAGCCCCGTTCCCTGTTGCTCGAATCGTACTCCAAAGGATGATAATACGCCGCGCATGAACACGGTGTCATCACTCTCCAGCAGGTTATACAACACGACCGGCTTGTCTCCGATTGCCGCTAGGAGGAGCACACGATTAGTTATCGACTTAGAACCAGGGATACGAATCTCTTTCATTTCCCCTCGTATTGACCATGTTCCCAACCGATTGGCAATGCTTTTGTTCTCTCGCCCTCGTGACTAGTAATCAGGAGCGAGCCTTGCCTCCCTAGGCGAGGAGCTTATTCGGCGCTCTCAGCTCTGAGGAATTCCGCCACCACCCGTGCAATCACCCCAGCTCCTTCACCATTAGGATGCACTCTGTCCGGTACGAGATGCCCCATCTCTAACATCGGCGTATTTAGATCAATAAGCTTAGTCTCAGACCGCTCTGCAACCACCTTTACTGCAGGAATCACCTCTTCAGTAATGGCCTTATTAGTGATCGTAAAGTTACTAGGGAAGGCCGGGATGGGCAGGCATATATACACCACGGGACGAGAGGGTAACTGCCTGAAGCTCTCTATCATCTCTAGGTAATCAGTAATGTACAGATCCGCAGACACCCAATTCTCTGGCTTAGAATCATTAGAGCCTAGCTTAATGATGACGATATCTGGAGCATATGCCAGCGCTTTCTGATAAGAGCGTTGCTTCCAGTACGGACGATTCGTCGCCTTCTGCATCGTCGCACCATTGACCCCAAAGTTACGCACCTCGTACTCATCTCCCAACTCCCGCTGTAACTGGGCAGGGTAACTCATCTTTGAACGATTCTTAATGGTCGCGCCAAAGGTGATACTATCCCCCACACATGCTACCTTAGTCCCCGCCTGAGCTACTATCATCCCCGCCAATAGCGTTAATAAGATCCCTTTTCTCATACCTTCCATTTACCACTCTGCGCCTCCTCACTCAACTCATTTTAAAAATGGTTCGACTCTTGCTCAGGTGTGATTGATAGTACGCACAATTATGTCAGGATCACTCTCAGAAAAATTATTTGCTAAAGCCAAGACCCTTATGCCAGGTGGTGTTAACTCCCCTGTACGCGCATTCAAGAACGTAGATGGTGAACCCTTCTTCGTCAAACGTGCCAAGGGCTGCCGTATCGAAGATGTCGACGGTAAGCACTACATCGACTACATCGGCACCTGGGGGCCAGCGATCCTCGGACACGCCCCTACTCCCGTCATCAATGCCGTCCATGAAGCTGCCAAGATGGGCACCTCCTTCGGTATCCCAAACCTCTTCGAGGTAGAGCTCGCGCAGAAGGTCATTGACTGGGTACCAAGTGTCGAAAAGGTACGTATGGTGAGCTCAGGCACAGAGGCGACGATGTCCGCTATCCGCCTCGCTCGTGGCTACACAGGACGAGATAAGATCATCAAGTTCGAGGGCTGTTACCACGGTCACGTGGACTCTCTCCTCATCGCTGCAGGCTCAGGCGCCCTCACACATGGTGAACCAGACTCAGCAGGTATCCCACAGTCCTTCGCAGATCAAACGATCACCCTCCCCTTCAATGATGTCGAAAAGCTCGAAGAAGTCTTCGATAAGATCGGTGACCAGATCGCCGCGGTGATCTTAGAACCCTTCCCTGCTAATGCTGGCCTCATCTTCCCGAAAGAAGGATACCACCAAACCCTCCGCGACCTCACCACCAAGCACGGAGCCCTCCTCATCTTTGATGAAGTCATGACCGGCTTCCGTGTCGCTAAAGGCGGGGTACAAGAACTCGTTGGGATCACTCCTGACCTCACCGCTATGGGTAAAGTCATCGGAGGTGGTCTCCCTGTAGGAGCCTTCGGCGGCAAGGCGGAGATCATGGACTACCTCGCCCCAACTGGTCCCGTCTACCAAGCAGGAACCCTCAGTGGTAACCCTGTCGCCATGGCTGCAGGTCTCGCCCAGCTCAAGGCAATGGAAGAACAAGACGGCTACACCCATCTCGAGACCATCGGAGCTCAGCTAGAGGAAGGTCTCCGCTCCATTCTCAAGGAAAAAGGCTTAGGGTATAAGCTTAACCGCGTCGGCTCTATGTTCTGCCTCTTCTTCACCGACTCCGAGATTAACAACCTCGATGACGTGATGAAGGCTGATCTCGAGCACTTCCGTAAGTTCTTCTGGAAGGCTCTTGATGGCGGTGTTTACTTCGCACCGAGCCCTTACGAGACCGGATTCCTCTCCGTCGCGCATACCAAGCAAGATATCGAGCAGACCCTCGATGTTGTCTCCGCTTCACTCTAGTCTTCTAACGACTACCATAGCTCAGGGCTCACTGAGCCCTGACTCTATTGGGATAATGCAAATAAGAGAAAATTAGGCAGTGCAATCTGACTAATACTATGGTTAATAGTTAAGACATCTACTTGAATGACGCACAAACAGAGCAACGAGACCCCAGAACGGGGATCGTCACCGCGCTCAACGGAGCAGAAAGCTCCGCTGAGATCAGAGCAGCTTGCACTGCCCTTAACCGCCGCCGAGCGCGCGGACTCATGGAGATTTCTCGCTTCTCTCCATCGCGGGAATCGTCTTCGCTTGATGTTTGGACAGCCTCTCTTATAGAGAAGGCCGAGCTCTGGGAGGTCCCCATCGTCCCCCTAGACGCTCTCGGAATCTCGCGTGATGAAGACGGATTCCTCGAGTCCGCCGATATGATCCCCCTCAAGACTGGCGCAGAGGCCATCCCTTACCTAGACCGCCATCATCACATCGTCTATAAGCTCTTCGACCTCCGAGCGAACGGCTCCATGGGCAAGAAGATCGTGATGCGCCGTGGGGAAGGTGGCCTCCTCTCTGATGAGATCAAGGACGCCGTCTTCCAAGACATCATTCGTAAGCTCTCTGCCATTAATGATGGTGGAGGACATCCTACAGAGATCGTAGGTCTCGTTGATAGCTTCGATCACCTTCTCGTCAAGCAACCACTAGCCGAGCCCTATGAGGACTTCTACGCAGATAAGAAGGAAGCCATGGAACTCATGCGCTGTGTGACTCCCCTAGGCGGTCAGTTCCGCCACCCTCTCTCTGTCTTCTATGCACAAGATGAGCCCTGGCTCATCGGAGACCTCCATAAGGGCAACATCATGAGAGATGTCAATGGAGCCCCTACTATCATTGACGCTCTTGTAGGCTACCTCCCACCATACGTCCTTAAGGAAGTTCCATGGATCGGGATGGCCGCTCATGATGCCCAGATCTACCGTGAGTCAGGGCAAGCCCCCCTCCGCTCACTCTTTGATGACGTCCAAGATGACGAACTGTAAGATCTACCAAACACTAAGAAACACATTAATATATCACAAAAACACAAGGTGGTAAATTTATTCAGTTTTCTTTAAGTATACATTACAGCTTATCTTCATCTTGTAGCATCGCTCTTGCCCTCTATTTCATAATACCACACACCTTGTTTTCAAAAAGCACTCCCCTCTTATTATTTGTCATCAAAATAACATTTTACTTGTCAAATTAGAGTATTAGTAGCGATTCTATGATGTCTCTACTACTTTCGTCATGACCAAAACTCTTGCGACTCTCACAGGCCTCTTGGCTGTTCTCTCCTCCGCTTGGGCCGAGCCCGTTTCACCTGCGGACATCAAGAAAAATGCCCTTGCGATCGACAAAATAGTCGCTGCTAACTTTCGGAAAAACAAAATTCAAGTTCCCGAAACAACCGACGACCCAACCTTTCTCAGACGAGCCTTTCTCGTCTCAGTGGGGCGTATCCCAACCCCTCAAGAGGCGCTCCAATTCATCGAACTAGAGCATCCACAGAAGCGCGACCTCCTCATTAATTATCTCTATAACTCAGATGGGTATAAGAGTCATATGACGAACTGGATGTATGACCTCTTCACCATTCGTGAGGGCTACGGATCAGGAGCTGGATCGACAAGTAATGCCCCCCTCATCGACTGGATCAGAAACGCTGTAGATACAAATAAGCCATGGGACGAGTTCTGTAAGGAACTCCTCACGACTAAGGGGAATGCCTACATCACCTCTGGAGCGGCAGGATACTTTGCCAAGGGGGATGCGATCGACGACCACCTCTCTAATACACTACGGATCTTCACCGGTGTCAGACTAGAGTGTGCCCAATGCCATGACGACCCGTTCCAAGAATGGGAGCAGATGGACTTCTACCAATTCAAGGCCTTTGTCGACGGCCCTACAACCTATTCAGGTAAGGCTAGATATAACGGGATCAACAGTAAGTTAGTCCAACTAAGACTCAATAACCCAGAAGAATTCCAGAACACCCCTGCAGGGAGTGCCCAAGGACTCCTCTATGCGATGAATAGCGTGCTACGCTACGGCATCAACGAGAACAAAGGACGCGGACGTGTTAAACTCCCTAACAACTACGCTTATCGAGATGCAGACCCAGGTGAAACCGTCTCAGCACGCGCAGCCTTCGGAGCTAAGGTGCGCTTAAGTGATAAGAAGGATGACTTCTCCTCGCTCGACAAGTTTGCCGACTGGATGGTCAATGACCAAACTCACAACTTTGCCATCACCATCTCCAACCGACTCTGGAACCGAGTCATGGGCATCTCACTCACGCCAGTCGCAGGTGACTATGTCACCCCTCGTGATACTAACTTCCCTCTCCTGATGGGTAAACTCTCCCAAATCATCAAGGAATACGATTACGACCTAAACGCCTTCCAGAAGACTCTCATGTCGACGCGTACCTTCCAGTTCGTCTCCTCACCTAAGAACCTCAAGAATGGCGAAAAGAACGCTCTAGACGGCCGTCGAGCAATCCGTATGTCTGCTGAGCAAGTCTGGGACTCGCTCCTCTCTCTAGCATCTACCCAGCCTGATAAGTTACCTAAACGTAAGCCTATGTCTCCTTACTTCATCCATGCGGGACAATACATCATGAAGAAGGCTGATCTCGCTGAGGAGGTGAACAAGATGTCCGCCAATGAGTTCGAGACCTTTTTCTTCGACATGTTTGATAAGCTTAAGAAGAAGTCATACCCTAACGCAGCCGATGAGGTCCCTGACTATGTCGACTACGACAGTGATGAATTCCGCAGGAAAGTCCCTCGAGATCTCCGTCGCGCCTCAGAGATGCCTACTCCAATCCCTGATGGCCACTTCTTGACTGTCTTCGGCCAATCCCGTCGACAAGCTGCGATTGACGAGGCCTCTAAAGAAGGAACCGTATCTCAAGCGCTAGAACTCTTCAATGGCGCCGTCCAGAAAAACGTTATCCATAATGATAACGCTGCCATCAATCAGGTCATCGACTCTGTTGACGGTATCGAGAACCGAATCAAAACCATTTTCCTCGTCGTCCTCAGTCGTATTCCTGACGAGAGCGAACTCAAGTTCTGTAAGGAACTTGTCGAAGCCGCTCCTAACCAGAACCAAGCCTACCGTAATCTGGTAGCAGGTCTAGTCTCCTCACAAGAGTTCTACTTCATCTTCTAACCTCCGCCAACTACTACATTCATATGCGATACAACTCCCAAGACGAATTATCCCGCCGCCAGTTCATGATCGATAATGCTCGCAACCTCCTCGGTGTGAGCGTGGCTCCGATGCTTGGTGCGAGCTTAGCTACTCAAGCGTACGCGAAAAACTCTACCAATCAGAACCCAGCCCAATCAGTCATCTTCCTCAACATGGAGGGTGGAATGAGTCACCTTGATACCTTTGATATCAAATCGGGTAACAAGCAGGTCAACTCTATCAAGACCTCCATTCCTGGCTACCAAGTAGCAGACTACCTCCCTGAGACTGCTAAGATCATGAAGGAGTGCACCGTGATCAACTCCATGACCTCCAAGGTAGGCGCCCACCCGCAGGGACAATACCTCCTCCATAAGTCCTACACCCCACTCGGTACGATCACACACCCTTCGCTCGGGTCATGGATCACGCGTGAAGCGGGTCGTAACAATGAAGAACTCCCTGGATATGTTGCCATCGGCACTAGTGCTGGCAGAACTGGTGGTGGATGGATGGGTGCGAACTATTCTGCCGCCCTCGTAGGTAGACCTCAAGAAGGGCTCAAGAATGTCGACCGCTTCCATTCCGTATCAGAAGAAGACTTCGACATGCGCCTCAAGATCGCAGACAAGCTCAACGCTAAGTTCCATAATAACTACGCTACCTCCGAGGTGAAGGGATATGCAGGCCTCTTTGATGAAGCCGTCAAGGTGATGAAATCCGATGACCTCTCCGCCTTTGATCTCTCGGAGGAATCTCAATCCATGAGAGACGCTTACGGAAGCACAAACTTTGGCCAAGGATGTCTCCTCGCCCGTCGTCTCGTAGAGGTTGGGGTGCGCTTCGTCGAGGTCAGTCTCGGCGGATGGGATACCCACTATGATAACTTCACTGGAGTGAAGGGACGTGCGGCCGAACTCGACAAGGCCTACGCACAACTCATTTCTGACCTCAAGAGTAAGGGCCTCCTCGATTCTACCCTCGTCGTACTCGCCTCTGAGTTCGGTCGTGGCCCTGTACAACCAGAACTGAATGATGGGCGTTCTCACCATGCGGCGGCCTTTACCTGTATGATGGCAGGGGGCGGTGTCAATAAGGGCATGGTCTACGGTAAGACGAATAAGACAGCCATGAAGGTAGAGTCCAACCCTGTCACCCTCTACGACTTCAACTCTACCATCGCCTACGCGTTAGGAGTCGACTCCCACAAGGTGGTCTACTCTCCTAGTAAGCGCCCATTCCGTATCGCAGGCCCTGATAAGGAGAAAGGAAAACCGGTCACTCAGATCTTCTCCTAAACAGACCTTCTCTCATCAATCCCGTTTGGACTCTCTCAAACGGGATTTTTTTCTCTCTTGGAGATGCAATTTCTCTTCTCCTGTGTTACACTGCCTTAATGTCATTAGATATTTCACAACTCAGAGAAAGTTATACCAAAGGAGGCATCGAAAAAGACGACCTCGACACCAATCCATTCGCACAATTTCAGTCATGGATCGCCAAGGCTGTCGAAGCTGGCCTCCCTGAGCCAAACGCGATGACCCTCTCGACCGTCAACGCAGAGGGTGTTCCTAGCTCTCGTACCGTCTTACTCAAGGGACTCGATCATGGGTTCTGCCTCTACAGCAACTACCGCTCACAGAAGGCGCAAGACATCGCGGCCAATCCTAATGTAGCGCTCACCTTCCTCTGGCACGCTCTCGAGCGCCAAGTGATCATCCAGGGTCGCGCCGAAAAGATGACTCCGGCCGAGAGTGAAGCATACTTCACCTCTCGCCCATACGAGTCTCAGATCGGCGCTTGGGTCTCAGAATCGCAGAGTAGCGAAATCCCAGACCGAGCAGAGTTAGAAGCTCGTGACATCGCCCTCAAGCAGCAGTACCCAGAGGGCTCCGTCCCACTTCCTGACTTTTGGGGTGGCTTCCGTATCGTCCCAACTACCATCGAGTTCTGGCAAGGTCGTGTAGGACGTCTCCATGACCGCCTCCGCTATGAACAAGAGGGCGACTCTTGGACCATCAAGCGACTCAGCCCTTGATCTAATTTGTCCTTGCTCCTCTGCGCTAGAACTGTCATCTCTAGCGCATGGTCCATATTGTCAACTTTTGGCTCAAAGAGGAATATAACAACCCGGAAACGAGAGCCGCATTCGAACAAGGTCTCCAAGCAATCTGCGACATCCCTATCGCTACTCAGGCAAACTGGGGAACACCAGCTGCAGTCAAAGAGCGTCCAGTCGTCGATAGCTCATGGGATTACAACATCGTCGCCAACTTCAATTCTGTCGCGGATCATGATACCTACCAAGTCCATGAAGTTCACGAGAAATTCCTCTCAGACTTCCGCCACCTATGGGAAAAGGTCTACATCCTAGACTCAGAACTCCAGGGTTAACCAACAGCACTAAACCTTAGTAAAAACGCAAGAGAGCTCCTTCAGCTCTCTTTTTTATGCCCCCCGTCGGTTCAAAAAGTGCATTTTTGTGCACATTACTCCTTGCAGTCTCACCTCGAATTAGGCCAATTGTACCCTTATGAAAATTGCGATTGATGCAATGGGCGGAGATTACGCCCCACAAGTAGTCGTTGAGGGTGGCAAGATGGCTCTCGATGCATACCCACAACTCTCCCAGCTCATTCTCGTCGGAGACGAGAACCAGATCAATCCCCTCGTCAAGGAACATAACCTCCCTACAGACCGTATTGAGATCGTCCATACGGATGAAATGGTCGAGATGCATGAGAGCGGAGCTAAGATGCTCCGTAAGAAGAAGAAGGCCTCTATCACGCTCGCTACCGACCTCGTCAAAAAGGGTGCTGCTGACGCGATCGTCGGTGCAGGTAACACAGGTGCAGCCGTAGCCAACGCTACGATCAAGTTCCGAACCCTCCCAGGAGTCTCCAAGGCCGCGATCGGATCAACCATGCCAAACCAGTTCGGCAAATGTCTCCTCATGGATGCGGGTGCTAATCCTGACCCTCGACCAGAGAACCTCGTTGAATCGGCGATTATGGGCGCGATCTACATGAAGAACATCTACGGCATTGAGAAGCCAAAGGTCGGTATCATGTCGAATGGTGAAGAGGAGGAGAAAGGTACCGACTTCACCCGTGAAGCGCACCGCCTCATGAAGGAACTCGTCGCCACAGGTAAGGATCTCCCCTTTGAGTACCTAGGAAATATCGAGGGCCGTGACATCTTCATCTCTGATGTACAAGTCTGTCTTACTGACGGCTTCACTGGGAATGTCATCCTCAAGACTGCCGAGGGTATGGCTAAGGGGATCAGCGGCTGGATCAGAGAGGAATATAATGCCAATATCTTTAGTAAGATCGCAGGTCTCCTCTCTAAGCCCGTTTTCGCGAGACTCAAGGACCGCACCAGCCACGAAAAGGTCGGAGGTTCTGTCCTCCTCGGGGTTAACGGCATCTGCGTTATCGGACACGGATCCTCTACCCCATTTGCGATTCAAAACGCAATCCGCCTCGCCATGGAGACGGTGCAGAATCAGGTCAATCCTGATATCATCGAGGCCATGAAGCTCCTCGAGGAATAAACATCACGGTGAATGTCATTCACCCTCCTTACGTCTGACGGATATGAAAGCGCTCACCATCATTCTCCTCTCTCTGATCTCATGCCTCGGAGAGGTCGAGCTCCTCTCCTGTGAGGTCATCCGTGAGATCCCGCGCAAGCACCATGGTTTCACACAAGGGCTTTTCATTCTCGATGGTAAGCTCTACGAGTCCTGCGGCCTCTATGGCCAGTCCCTGATTCGCCGTATTGACCTCGCTGGCCAATCACTAGAGCTATCCAAGTCTCTTCCGGATCATATCTTTGCAGAAGGCCTGACCCCCATCGGCGACCAGCAGATGGTACAGATCACTTGGCAAGAAAAGACCGCCATCGTCTACGATCGAGAACACATTAATGTCCAAAAGGTCTTTAAATACGAGACCGAAGGCTGGGGCATCGCCCACTCCGGGGATCAACTCGTCATGTCTGACGGATCATCCACCCTCACCTTTCGCTCACCTCAGACCTTCCAGCCGCTCAAGCGTGTCCAAGTCACCCTCAACGGCTCTCCCGTCAAGAAACTCAATGAACTCGAGTGGGTGAATGGATATATCTACGCGAACGTCTGGCATGAAGATTACATCGTCAAGATCCAGCCCGAAAGTGGTAAGGTCGTCGCGATCATTGACTGTTCCCAGCTACTCCGTAAGCCCCTCTCCGACTCTGAAGCGGTGCTCAATGGTATCGCATATGACGCATCATCTAACACATTCTACCTCACAGGTAAGCTCTGGCCCTCACTCTTCCAAGTTCGCTTCTCAGCCGCTCGGTAAAAAAAGATTGCATCTTCCTCCCGATAAGGTAAGAAGATTCTCCAGCCGTTAAACAGGACTGGGTGGTTGGCTGACTACCCACATCCCAAGAACAATATGAGCCACATTAACGTAGCAGAATTCAAGACTCACGAGAAAGACACCGGTAGCGCAGATTACCAAGTAGCTCTTCTCACCGACCGTATCCTCGACCTTACAGAGCACCTTAAGATCCACAAAAAAGACGTAGCGTCTAAGCGTGGTCTCCTTAAGATGGTTTCTACACGTCGTAAGCTTCTCTCATACATCAAAGGTAAAGACGAAGCTCGCTACTCAAACCTTATTAAAGGTCTCGGTCTTCGTAAGTAATTCCATTACTTACCCACAATATCAACGCCGTGTCGGACTCGTTCCCTCACGGCGTTTTTTGTTTACACACACAGGAAAGCATCCTCACATCTACACGTTCTTCACAAGATAGCCATCAACTCACTAAAGTGGCTCTATAGATCAAGAACAAACGACCCTCGATCTAAAGGAACAAGAACGGTTATCCCTGATCAATAGAGTACCGCTCCTCTTTAGTCCTCCCGTCTCAACTGAGATTGACCAAGCATAGGAAGATGAACTCGAGCACCAGCCTTCACCTACTAGATAAAGAAGGACCTCCTGCAGCACAGGCCTTCCAAAAAACTTGAGCTAAACTAGCATGACCCAAATCTCATTCACCTCTGAGCCGGAGAGAGACCTCTATGAGTTGACGAAAGCCTGACAAAAGGAAAAATTAAAGTTGCTAATTCGGCGGGAGTTTCCTTTTATATCGCCATCATTTCCAAAAGTCAGAAGCACATTTGTTGTTCTGGTCGTCTCTGACATCTGTTTTTAACAAGCAGAAAACATACTGAAGATAGATTTCAGAGTCTTGATTGATTAGGACCTAAAGTGTGCTGGTGAGGATTGGTGTGATAAATCCAAAAACAGAAATATGAGTATTCATACAATCACAAGTAACGTAGGCGCGACGCCAATCACGTTCGAAACTGGTAAAATGGGTCGCCTCGCAGACGGTGCTGTTACAGTCCGCCAAGGTGACACCATGGTAATGGTTACCGCAGTATCACAGACTAAGGTTAAGCCAGGACAAGACTTCTTCCCTCTCTCTGTTGAGTATAAGGAGAAGGCATCTGCTGCGGGTGTATTCCCAGGTGGCTACTTCAAGCGTGAAGGCCGTCCAACCGAGAAGGAGATCCTCACCTGTCGTATGACAGACCGTCCTCTCCGTCCTCTCTTCCCTAAGGGGTACCTCTATGACACACAGATCATTGCACTCCTCCTCTCTGCAGACGGAATCAATGACTCAGATATCCTTTCAATGAACGGTGCTTCTGCAGCACTTGCTATCTCAGACATTCCATTCGCAGGACCTATCGGTGCTGTACGTGTAGGTCTTGTTGACGGTGAGTTCGTTGTGAACCCTACCTTCGAGCAACGTGAAGAGAGTGATCTCGACCTCGTCTACGTTGGTAATGCAACAGACGTAATCATGATCGAAGGTGCTGCTCAGGAACTCCCAGACGACGAGTTCAAGAAGGCTCTCCGCTTCGCTCAAGAGCAAGTCCAGATCCTCATCGCGTCACAAGAAGAGCTCGTTAAGCTCGCTGGTAAGGAGACCCGTGAGTACGAACTCCTCCTTCCTAAGGAAGATCTCCTCGAGGTCGCATACGAAGTCGCAGGTGACCGTATCGAGGAAGCAATCTACGCTCCATCCAAAGTAGCTCGCGGTAAGGCTGTCGGTGCACTCAAGAATGAAGTAGAAGCAGCAATCAAAGCTAAAGATCCAGAAGCATCAGACTTCGACATCGACCAAGCATTCGACTACCTCCAGAAGAAGGCGTTCCGCGTCTCAATCATGGAGAAAGGTGTACGTGCAGACGGACGTACCATCGGTGACCTTCGTCAGCTTGTTGGTGAAGTAGACCTCATCCCTAAGGTCCACGGATCAGCACTCTTCGCACGTGGTGAGACTCAGGCTCTCGCGCTTGCAACCCTCGCTCCTGCAGACGAGCGTCTCTACATGGACAACTACGCAGGCGGTGAAGACTCTAAGAACTTCTTCCTTCACTATAACTTCCCACCATTCTCAGTGGGTGAGACAGGCCGTTTCGGTGGTCAAAACCGTCGTGAAATCGGACACGGTGCTCTCGCAGAGCGCTCGATCGCTCCAGTGATTCCACCAGAAGACGAGTTCCCATACACGATGCGTGTGAGCTCAGAGGTAATGGAGTCGAACGGTTCTACTTCTATGGCGACCGTTTGTTCTGGCTCTATGGCTCTCATGGCTGCAGGTGTACCACTCAAGGCTCCAGTAGCAGGTATCTCATGTGGTCTCGTAACAGAGAAGAACGAAGACGGTTCCCTCAAGGATCACAAGCTCCTCCTCGACATCATCGGATCAGAAGACTTCTTCGGTGACATGGACTTCAAACTCTGTGGTACTACTGAAGGTGTCACCGGATACCAACTCGACCTCAAGCTCCCAGGTGTCTCTCTCGACATCCTCGAGGCTGCAATCGACGTCACCCGTCAAGGCCGTCTCGACGTCCTCGACTACATGAACTCGATCATCAGCGAGACTAAGGGCATCAGCGAAAACGCTCCGCGTATCGAAACCATGAAGATCGACCCATCTAAGATCGGTGAACTCATCGGCCCTGGTGGTAAGAACATCCGTAGCCTCCAAGCCGATTCAGGTGCGGAGATCTCAGTGGAAGACGACGGTACCGTTCAAATCTACGCTGCTAAGCCTGAGAGCATGGCGCGTGCTAAGGAACTCCTCGACCGCATGTTCGCAGAGATCGAAATCGGTAAGGTTTACACCGGTAAGATCGTCAGCACGGCTAAGTTCGGTGCATTCATGCAGGTTCTTCCTACCAAGGACGGACTCATCCACATCTCAGAGCTCGCTCAAGGTCGCGTAGGCAAGACAGAAGACGTTGTCAAAGTCGGTGACGAAGTCACGGCTAAGTGCATCGGTGTCGACGAAAAAGGCCGCGTCAAGATGAGTATCAAAGCTCTCGGTGGTGCTGCTCCAGTCGAAAAGGCTAAGCAACCACCTGCAGACGAGGAAGTAGTCGAGTTCACTCTCGGTTAATGACGAGCCGATCTCGATCGGCCCCCTCAATAAAGCTAAAAGAAGCCGAGCCCGTTAGGAGCTCGGCTTTTTTGTCCCCCTCGCTCCTATCACCTACCTGAGACTTGACTCACTCGGACGACTCGCAGTACGTAACCGTATGACCATTAACGAATTTAAGACTAAGTTAATCGAGGAGCCTAAGAGTATCGCCTTTACCGACACCATGGCTGTGATCGAAGAGAACTACGACTTCACCCCGACCGCTTTTACGAATGGTGATTGCGAGAATGAAGCAGGACAGAACTCAGGGTCATGCAAGCTCTTCAGCTTCGCCATAGCTCAAGACCTCACTCCAGAGCAAACCCTCGCCTGCTTCGGAGCCATTTACTTCGAGGAAGTCCTCGGTGATCCAGAGGGCTCAGGCCACCAGAATATCCGTAACTTCATGAAAAACGGATTCGACGGCCTCACCATCCACGGCACCGCCCTCGTCGC
>WTJZ01000194.1 GCA_011524615.1 Akkermansiaceae bacterium
TCTCAGGAATATCACGAATTTTTTCTCTCATATTCTTCTAGCTTCTTGAGCTCCTTCTTGAAGACAGACCCGACACGGTGCTTGGCTAGATAGACCTGGGCGATACTGACATTGAGATGCTTCTGCACCTTATCCGCATCCCACTCTTGAATCACGTAACAGTGAAAGATTTGATACTGCTTAGGAGAGACCTGGCCCTTTACCCGTTCGAGCGCGGCATCCATTGTATTCTTCTTCCACTCCGTATCCCACATACGCTCTAGGAGATCCCCTTTGGGGTCTCCCACACGATCAATGACTGCGGTCCCCCGATCGTCTTCGATCTCGTAATTGTTCGCCGAGGTATCCTTCTTCCTCTTACGGAACTGATCATTGATACGCCAACGCGTCATATTCATGAGCCAGGTCTTGAACGAGCCTTGCTCAGGATCATAGAGATTCTTCTTACTCTGCTTAGCGATGCCCAGTATCGTCTCTTGCACCACATCAAAGGCCTCGTCAGAGCGTAACCCCGCCTTGAGAGCCACCGCGTAGATAAGCTTCCAATACGTACGATAGAACTCATCCCAAGTACGCTGATCTTCCCAATTGTTGAGACGGGCGATCAGGCTCTTGCGTGTCGCCTCAAAGCCTGAGGCAAGTGCCTTGTCCTCTTCTGACGTCTCATTCATCTTTTCATCGGGTAAATCTGACATAGTATCTCTTGCTAGGAAAGCGCTGTTAATCTTTTCATCCTTATACACTTTTATAAACACTGCACTCTTTTTTCAGACTTTTTTTGCACTATGGGGACTTCGATTTTTCACCACCAGACCGCTTCTCATCGCGAGCAGTCTTTCCCTACCGCATGCCTCATCGGCATCGAATCCGCCGTTGCTGTAAAAAGTTACGAAATAAAATTGCGATTTACGAGGATCTAGCCAGTATTCCCCATATTCCATGGTAGAAGATACAAACAACTCCGAAACACCGGCTGAGGAAATCACAGAGGCAGTAGCAGATTCCAATACTCCTGCAACACCAGTTGACTCCAGCAGCAAGGATGAGAACGTAGAGGCGGATGCTCCTTCTACCTCTAGATTCAAGTACCACTACCCGCCAGCTCTTCCGACAGAGGAATCTGAGGCTCCAGCGGAAGATGCCGTTGTAGAGGCTGAACCTCAGGAAGACACTCCAGTAGTCGCTGAAGCAGAACCTGCACAGACACCTGAAGAGGCCTCAGCAGCTCCAGAAGTCGCGCCAGCAACCACCTCAGAAGAGTCCCCAGCGGAAGCCTCCGACACCGCTGCTCCAGAGGCTGAGGAAGAGGCACCACTCCCGGCAGACACTCGCTTCGACCAGCTCGGACTAGCAGAACCAGTCCTCAAGGCCGTCCAAGAGTCAGGGTATGAAACTCCAACTCAAATCCAGAGAGATGCCATCCCTACGATTCTCAAGGGACGTGACGTTATCGGAGCATCTCAGACAGGTACTGGTAAGACAGCCGCATTTGCTCTCCCAGCACTTTCTCGAATCAAGCCGATCGGCAAGCCCCAGATTGTCGTTCTAGAGCCGACCCGTGAGCTCGCTCACCAAGTCGCCGAACAGTTCGAAAAATACGGTAAGCATACAGGGTGTAAGGTAGCCCTTCTCTACGGTGGAGTGAAATATGGAGCACAGACCGAAGCTCTCCAAAAAGGCGCTGACATCGTCGTCGCTACTCCTGGTCGTATCATCGACCACTTCTATAAGGGGAATATGAGATTCGGTAACGTCAGCATCCTCATCCTCGATGAAGTTGACCGTATGCTCGACATGGGATTCCTCCCATCTGTGCGTAAGCTCGTTAACTTATGCCCATGGGATGACCGTCAGAGTCTCCTCTTCTCCGCTACCATGCCTCCAGCGATCGAGACCTTTGCTCAATGGTGTCTCACCAATCCTAAGGTCGTCGAGGTTGCTCGCTCCACTGTCGCCAGCACGATCCGCCACGCCTTCTACCCTGTCGCGATGGAACAACGTGATGAGATTCTACTCGCCCTCATTAAGGAAGCCGACTTCGAGAGCCTCATGGTCTTCACCAGAACGCGTATCGAGGCTGACAAGGTCGCAGAGAACATCAAGCAAGCAGGCCTAGGGAAGGTTGCCGTCATGCACTCTGACATCCGTCAGACAGACCGTACCGCCGCCCTCAAAGGCTTCAAGGACGGAACATACAACATTATGGTCTGTACCGACGTGGCCGCTCGCGGAATCGATATCTCCAGTGTTACACACGTCGTGAACTACCGCGTCCCAGAGAATGCAGACGACTATGTTCACCGTATCGGACGTACTGGTCGTGCCGCCCGTGATGGTGACGCCTTTACAATCCTTACCGCTGACGAACTCGACTTCGCAGCCGCTGTAGAAGCCCTTACGCAGAAGAAGATCGAGCGCAAAAAGCTCGAAGACTTCAACTACGTCTACACGGCTCTCCTCGACGATAATCCTGGACCAAAACGCCGCAAGCGCCCACCAGCGAAGAAGCGTCGTCGCAGATAATCCTCCCTATTATCGACCACCTAAGGCCAACTTCCAGAGTTGGCTTTTTTTATCCCCCCCATTCACATGAGAGTCCTATCTGTAGACCCTGCGATCAGAAACACCGGCTACGCCATCGTAGAGGGCCAAGGGCAGTCAGCCCAGGCACTCGACTACGGAGTGTTACAAATCCCTGCTAAACTGAAGCAATCGCAAGCACTGGCCGCCGTCCGTACCACCCTGTTTAATCTCATCCAAAAGTGGGAACCCGATGAGGTCGCCGTAGAGGGCATCATCTTTGTCCAGAGCGTCAAGACGGCCATCTCCATGGGTGCCGCTCGCGCCGCTACGATGATCGCAGCCGCTGACAATGGACTCCGCGTCTACGAGTACGCCCCTAAGAAGGTCAAGCAAGCCGTCGTTGGGAACGGGAACGCTAGTAAAGACCAAGTCGCCTTCATGGTACGGGCCCTCCTCGGCCTCAATGAAACTCCCCCTCATGATGCCGCTGACGCCCTAGCCATCGGCATGGCACACCTCTACACCACAGACCCACTCAAGGGCTCTATGATCGAGCGAAGAGAAGTCTAAAGTACCTGCCCTCATTGGCCAAAGGCCTCGCAAATACCAGCCTATGTCGGAGCACAGCGCAGGCATAGGTCTAACATCACCACATGAACAAAGGACTGTAAGTCCGTCAGATACTTCACTCAAAGCGATCTCAGTATATCATACGGACAGACCTGAGTGATACTGTGGAACTTTATGCCCCAAGATCTGTTATTTATCACTGTAATGAAAACGACATTGCATAATGATCAACATGTCATTTTCAACTTTATAGACTAAGCGGTGTTCTCTCGTTATTCGACGAGACCACCACCCTGTGAGATTACTTCTTAAAGGTTCTGGTTTACCAATCCCAGCAAATGGCTCCCTTCTCGTCTCCTTAATAATTGTGTTTATTCTCTCTAACGTTTTAGCGTCCTGCTTTTGCCAATAAAGATACTCTTCCCATGCCTCGGAAAGCCACATTAGTCGCATAACTCTCTCTCTTGAAAGTTTCCTTTTTCATATTCTGCCAGCCCTCGTCTGATTCGCTCAGCATTCGCCGGCGTAGAGAGCAAGTGGAGAGTCTCTAGCATAGAACGGTATTCTTCTTCCGCAATCATCACAACCGCTCCTAAGCCATTGCGTGTAATTGTAATAGGGTCTCTATCCTCAACCGTGTGTCGCATCGCTTCTGCTAAACCGTTTCTTGCTTCTGTATAGTTTAACAACTTCATAATGATCATCATATATCATGACAGAATTCTGTCAACACCATAGATAATGTGACACTAGAGACAACATTGCAGCCACAGAGTAATTCGCTTTTAGGATAAGTATTTTAAACCAAAGACCATACTTTGCAAAGCCCCTCTAAGACTTTTTCCTACATTATTTTGGGTAATCTAGCCAATTTGGAATACACCTGCGTCTCTAAGGCCTTTATTTGTCTCCATAGTGCCCTCTCGCATTTAAAATAATGAGATCACCACCTTCTACTTTGTAAATTAAGCGGTGTTCTCCATCTATGCGTTTTGACCACCACCCAGACAGGTCTCCTCTGAGAGGTTCAGGTTTTCCGATTCCTCCAAAAGGATCTTTAACGCTCTCCTCTATTAATCTCATTAGCTTTTTCGCCAGCTTAGGCTCGTTTTTAATCCAATACTGTAAATCAGCAAACGCCTGAGGCTCAAATTTGAAGTGCATTCTTAAGCTCTTCTATTGATTCAAAAGTAACATAGTCTTCAGTTGGGGTATTGATAGCCTCCATCAGTCTTTTCTTATTCTCAGGGTGAGATAGAAGTTTATCCGTTGTATCCATCTCTTTTTGAGAGGGCGTAAGCACTTTACTCAAAATAAAGTCTTTCATGCTCATTCCTGAAAACGTGGCTAGGGTCTTAATCTGACGGTGCTGCTCTGGGTCAATTTCTATACTAAGCCTACTCATATTACAATTGTATCCAAATTGAACATTTTGTCAACCTAGTGCAGAAACTCTGAGTCCATGCACATCAGAGAGACAGTGGAGGCACTGTTCCTGCCTCAG
>WTJZ01000248.1 GCA_011524615.1 Akkermansiaceae bacterium
GGATTACATTAGATCTCTATGCTTACTACCCTGAGCAACACAGTACCACGGACACGCGCCCAGTTATAGTCTTCTTCTTCGGCGGTGGTTGGGTCCAAGGGGATCAAACCTCCTTCGCCCCTTTTGCAGATTACTTTGCCTCTCGAGGCATTGTGGCATTAACCGCAGACTATCGCATCACTAAGGTACACCAGTCTTCACCATACGACAGTCTCAAGGACGCACGCAGTGCCATCAGATGGATTCGATCAAACGCTACAACCCTAGGGATCGATCCTAATAAGGTCATTGCTGCCGGAGGTTCCGCAGGAGGACATCTCGCTGCTTGTACCGCCGTCTTACCTGAATCAAGCTTTGTAGAGAGTACTGATGATACTGATATTCAATCAAAGCCCAATGCCGTGATTCTCTTCAATGCTGTGATTGACAATTCACCAGCAGGCTTTGGGAATCAGTATTTTGGAGAGGATTACATCGATATTTCTCCATACTACCAAGCCAATGCTACCGTTCCAGCCCTGCTTCATCTCAGTGGAGAGCTCGATACCCTCATTACTCCATCTGTGGTCGAGGACTTTCATGAGCAACTCACCTCTTTAGGCGTCGATTCACAATACCATATCTTCCCGGGTGCCGGCCATGGGTTCTACAATTATGGCCGACCAGATTACGTAACAGCTGTCGAAAGAGTAGATTCATTCCTCTCAGGACGAGGCTACCTCTCTGGCCTGCCTACCATCGCGACCTACACGCCCTCATCTTATGAGTTAGTAAAGGGTTTCGCGACCGAAGACCAGATCCTCACCAACTGTACTACTATCACCTCAGAATTAGCTGACCATGGGGCCTACGTGACTAGCACCACCAATAGTACTCTCACCCTATCTCATGAAGGCTTACATGAAGGCCTTTATAACATCGATACCATCTACTATGACACAGCACTCGCCACATACGAGCTCTATGTAGATGGTATACTCCTAGACAGTTGGGATACCTCTAACTCTAGCACCGCTATCAGCCAAGCAAGCAAGAGACTACAACGATCTCCGCTGATCAAAGTGGAGCATGACTCAAGTATAGAACTACATATAGAGTACAAGAGTGGAACATTTACCGCCACAGATACCGTAGTACTTAATCAGGTATTCTTGATCGAAACAGAAGATCTCGAGAACTTAAATACAGCCTTAGATTCCACCTTTGGCGCCACTTATGCGTCAGGTAATGGCTACACGAGCTTTAACAGCTCAGGCTCTAGAGACATTGAATTCTGGCAAAACTTTAATGGAGTATACGATATTCATATCGACTACTTCATGGAAAGTGGAGAGACGAACTCGACCCTTACTGTGGAGCCGTACGCAAAATCGATTACGATTCCATTACTAGAAGAGACTGGTAACATTACCGAGCGGGAGACCATCTCTAGCGTCTTTTTAACAGAAGGCGACACGCTCACACTGACAGCGTCATTAGAAGACTCACACGCACTCCCCATTGATCGCGTCATCTTTGCCCCCAGTACATCGATCAACCGGTACTACTCGGGCTCACAGTTAATCGCGCATTGGGCAATGAATGACGAGTCCCCCATACTATCTGACGCCTCTGGTAATAACTTTTCAGCACAATTATCAGGCGGAAGCTGGGCTACAGGTAAAGGCGGTCATGCCATCACTCTAGATGGTCTAGATGACTACATCACCCTTCCTGCAGAGGCATTTACGCAGATCAATGATACGATTAGTCTCTCTGTCTGGGTCAAAGGAGACTCCGGTTCTCAACCTAGGGCTGACACCCTACTCAAGTGTCGTGATGCCTCAGCTGCCCACGTCATGCAACTTTACCTCCCTCATACAAATGGGAGAGTGATCTGGGATGTCGGTTCTGTTGGTGGTGTTTACAACAGAACGAGTAAACTATCTAGTGAAGCTTATGATGATACATGGCATCATTGGGTATTCACCAAAGATACCACTCTAGGCACTATGGAAGTCTACCTAGATGGTCAGCTCTGGGATCAAAAAACCTCACAAACCCTCCCTATCTCCCCCATAACGACTGCTTACCTTGGTTGCGCAGCTCCTCGCTCAGGGAACTTTCTAGGTACTATTGATGACCTCCAAATTTATAATTATGTCCTATCAGCCTCTGAGGTTACCGACCTATACGACGAATTTGTTTGCTATGACACATGGGAGAGAACGCAAAACATCACCGAGAATAAATCACCTCTACTAGATGACGATTCTGATGGGCGCATTAATCTTATGGAATACATTCTGAATACCACAAATGATGAGAAAAATTCTGAACCTGCACTCAACTACACAATTGATGGTGACACCACTGCAGTCCATTACCAGAGATCCAGCGCCTCTATTCAAGACACCCTCCAATATATCGAGTACGGTACAGACATGATAAATTGGACTAGCTCCCTAATAGACTCCGAGACTACTGATGTAGAACTCGTCATCCCTAATATCTCGCCACAGCTTTTCATTCGACTCAGCGCGACCCTCCGTTAAACGAATATTATTGGATAACTACACTGTACTTCTTGTCCGAGACGACCTTAGAGCCAATTCTCTCAGCATCACATGCCTTACTAAGAATTAATTCTTGCAAGCCATGGACTGTAACATTCACCGGAATTACTTCCTCTACTTTGTGTAAATCAAGGCATGATATTGTGGTCTTATCAAAGTGATGTAGATTAACCCAATCTGGGCTAGAGACTCGACAGTACGACAAATCACAAAGCGATAGCATCGAAATACTATTCGCGTGGGCGTTCCGTAATAGGAGACCTCCTTGACTCTCTATTGTCATCCCCCCATCCTCATAATTTCCCTGATATCCATTATTGCGATTATAGTATTCGAGCACCTCTCTCATAAGGGGGGCATAATCTATAACCGTATTTCGCGTCTCAAGGTCGTACCTGATTATAGACTCTACTAGGTCATAATGAGAATACTCTAAGGAGACCAAGGCGCTTACTAAGGCGACCATTTCCGATACCATTGGTCGTCGTTCCGCACTAAATGGATAGTGCTCCAAACGTTGTAGAGCATCTGCTAACTCGATTCGCTTAGGGTTTGCAGTATTCTTAACTCGATACTGATGATACCCCCTTAGATTCATTTGTATAAGATAAATACGAGATAGGGTATAACGCGCCATCGGGTGCTCAGGATTAAGTTGTAGGGCCTTCTTTAACAAGATTTCTTGCTCACGTACATACTCCACAAAGTTAGGTTCGGTATACTGTCGATACAATACCTTACTCGACTGCTTCATCACCTTTTTAATGAGTTCTGAACGTCGATCAACAACCGCACCATCGATGACCGCTTGACTCTCTATCATCTCATCTAGCTCTTTTGTGAGTTCAAAGGCTTCATTTTGAGCATCCACCTTCACGCGTCGCTCATTGAGATTCAGTACTCCTAAGATCGTGGTTATTACTAATGCGACTGCGGCCATCGTCGCCTTAATGCCATTTCGTTTCAGAAAGAGCCATGTCTTCCTCCTCAGTGATGGACGCTCTGTCCTTGTCATATAACCTCCGAGACACCTCTCAACCTCATCTTGAACATCTTGTACGGACTGAAACCGTAGAGTCTTGTCCACATGAAGAGCCCTCTTAATGACTGCATGGAGCCCTCTATTATCTGACTTTGATCGACCTCCCACATCATACTCCCCCTGGACCGTCAGTTCGAGAGACTCCGCTATCGACTCGGAAGCAAAGGGTGCTTTACCATACAATAAGAAGTACAAAATAGCACCTAAGGCAAAGATATCCGTGCGTTCATCCTTTTCCTCATGTCCTTCAATCTGTTCAGGTGCCATGTAGCCAACAGACCCTCTAATCTCACCTACTAGGGTATTCGTCCGGTCGCCCCCTTCTAATACTCCACGCATCCCCCACTCTCCGTCTAGGAGTCTCTTGCCAATCCCCCAGTCGCACACTAACACCTCTCCAAAACGATCACATTGGATATTTTCAGGCTTCAAATCGAGATGAACGACCCCTTCTGTATGTGCATAGGCGACAGCATCACATACCTTAAGGAAGACCATCAACAAGTCATGTACAGAACTCCCCGCTTGAATGTCTGCTAGCGTCGTGTTCCCCTTAAGGTCCATCGAAAAGTAGGGCAAACGGTTCTCAGTCACGCCCACATCGTACACCTTGATGATGTTAGGGTGTTTCAATGATGAGGTTAACCAAGCCTCATGCAACAGCAGTTCATAATAGATAGGATCCAGACCATCCTTGACCGTGGCGTAGGCTACAAGACGCTTCGCCCGATGGTCTAGACACTGGTAAACATCCTTAATCGCTCCTGTTCCAATCTTATCGAAATCACCATACCTTTCAGATACAGCCTCTAGATCCGAGAGCGATGGACAAGACTCATCTAACGACTCTTGTTCCGATGCCTCGTCATAAAGACCGGACCAGAAACTTGTACTCCACTCCTCATTAGCCGCCACCTCGTCCATCACTACATCTAATATTGTTCTAGATCCGCAATGGTAGCTCTCACCGCAGCATTTAATGAACTCTTCA
>WTJZ01000036.1:0-12475 GCA_011524615.1 Akkermansiaceae bacterium
GTCGACGGGATCAAAGTATTGTTCGTAAACTGACGCGTAGGCTGTAGGGTCTTCTTAAAGTTCTCAATGACATCGCGCAGCTTAGCCGCCTTCTCGAAGTCTAACTCCCCTGCGGCCGCCTGCATCTCCTCCTCTAGATCCTTGATCACTCCTCGCTTCCCTTTCCCCTCTAATACACTGGCAGCCTCAGCGACTCGCGCTTGATAATCTTCTAGACTGATCTTCCCTACACAAGGAGCGGAGCAATTCTTGATCAAGTCCGCATTACAATGCTTATAATCCTTCTCCCCAGGATTCGTCGCTCTACAGGTCCGCAGCCCATATCTATTATTGAGATACGTGAGGGTATCAGAGAGTGCCGCACTGTGCACAAAGGGACCAAAGTACTTCGCCCCATCCCCCTTCTTAAGACGCGTAATCTGGAATCTCGGACATTCATCATCGAGCTTCACCTTCACGAGCTTGAACCTCTTATCATCACGGAAGACAATGTTATATCGGGGGCGGTACTGCTTGATCAACTTTGCCTCCAGGACCAGTGCTTCCTCCTCATTCCGCACGATGTGATAGTCAAAGTCAGCGATCGTCTCCATGAGCGCTCTCGTCTTGCGATCCGCCTGCATCTTACGCGAGGGGCTAAAGTAATTCGACAAGCGCTTCTTGAGATCCTTAGCCTTCCCCACATAGATAATCCCTCCCGTTTGATCCTTATGGAGGTAGACTCCCGGCTGGTGAGGGGTTTCTCTTAACTTTGCTTTGAGATGCGATCTATCAGACATTTTTTAATATTAGGTAACGCTAATGTGACAATGTCACGCGATTCAGAATCATAAGCTTGCACCTTTGTGCGTTGCTCGCCATATATATCTTAAACATTCCTCTCTTATGAAACAATTTACCCTCTTTTCCCTCCTCCTAGCGGCTCCCGTGATGGCACAATCCACAGAGGCAGAGCCAGCCCCGTCCGTGAATATCATGCAGATCATGGAGCAAGGTGGGGTGATGATGATCCCTCTCGCCATCCTTTCTATCGTGACCGTCTTCCTCGTCTTTCTCTACCTTCTCATCATTAGAAAAGGAGCCGTCATTAACAACCGCTTCATGGCTCAGGCAGAGAACCTCATCCTCCAGGGAGACTATAATTACCTCAGCGAGATTTGCCGTAAGGACTCTTCAGCAGTGGCTAAGATCCTCGGACGTGCGATCGACTTCCTCCGAGCAACTCCGTCATCGTCTCTCAGTGATGTCCGCGAGGTAGCAGAAGCGGAAGGGTCTCGCCAAGCGGGCCTCCTCTCACAACGTATCACGTACCTAGCAGATGTGGGCAATGTCGCCCCTATGGTCGGACTCCTCGGAACTGTCATCGGGATGATTAAGTCCTTCATGGAGATTGCCCAGGGCAACTTCGAAGGCGTGAAGCAGATGCAACTCGCGAGCGGTGTCTCTGAGGCTCTCATCACGACTGCATCTGGTCTCATCATTGGTATTGTCGCGATCATCTTCTACTCCGTCTTCAGAGGCCGTGTCCAACGCTTCATCGCAGAGCTAGAGGCCGCATCCACCCACCTCATGGCTGTCCTCTCTACGGTCAGAAAGTCAAATGGTCAGGACTAATCCCCCCATCGGCACATGAAATTCCAAAAACCAGCCCCCGCGCAGGGCACCGTCCCGCTCGCGCCCATGATTGATGTGGTCTTCCTACTCCTCATCTTCTTCATCGTGACCTGGAAGTTCTCCCGTGACGAGGTAGACCTCAATGTGAGCGTCCCTACCTCGGACCAAGGAGAGTCCGATAAGAGACCACTCGGTGAGATCATTGTGAATGTTCGCTCAGGTGGCATCCTCACCGTCGATGGGCAGACAATGACTGAATCTCAGTTACGCACTAAGCTCAACAGCATCGCCCGCGCCTACGAAGACGAGGCCACTGGTAAGTCGAGACAGCCGGTAAGAATCCGTGGAGCCTCGGATGTAGAGTATCAACGCATCGTAGAAGTCATCGATCTCTGCCAAGAAGCAGGGATCTGGAACATCTCATTCTCGACCAAGAAGCTGGCTCAATAAGCAAAAACCCTCATGAGAGCACTCGCCCTTATCATCGCCTCCTCAATCCTGCATTCCGCAGGCCAGGAACCCCTCCAAGCTGATCCCGCTAGTGACATCTTCACTGCGGCTCAAATGGCCTACCAACAAGCAGCTTCTGCCAAAGGAAGTGATGCACAAAGGGCCGAGTTCGCCATGGCGGAACACTGGCTCAATAAGTTTCTCGCAGAGTTCCCCTCACATCAGAACTCGGCGCAAGCATACTATTATCTCGCCTCAGCCCAATCTCAGCAAGGGAAGAAGCCCGAGGCGATCCAATCCTATGCCGAAATCCTGAAGCGCACCAAATCTGGAGAGATGGCAGGCACTGCCGCGATCCAGGTTGGGTACACCGTCTTTCAGTCTGGCAATAAGCAAGAGGCTCTCCCGTATCTCGACATCGCGACTCGTGAACTGGCCAAAGGAAAGTCGAAGACCTTTGCCCATTACCTCCGTGCTCTTTGTCTTCAGAACTCAGGGCGCAGCTCTGATTATCTCTCTTCTCTCGATTATGTTCTCAGTCAGAAGAACGGCAGTAAGTTTCACGACCGCTGTTCCTTCCTTAAGGCAGGAACATACCTCAAGACGGAACAATACTCAAAGGCACTCGCTCTCTATGAAAAGTGCGCCCAGAGTAGCAATAGTGAGATCAAGACCCAATCAATCCATAAGTGTGCCCTACTCGCACAACAACTCGGCAAATCCTCGGATACCCTCAAGTACTTTTCCACCGTACTCGACACCCCAGCGCTCAAGCAACATCACCCGAAGTCTGCTCTGATCCTTCTGAATTCCTATGCACAAAGTCAGAAGTGGAAGCAAGCACTCACCCTAGAGCCATATGGCACAGAGGGACTCACGAGTTCTCAGATTCAGAGCCGTAGCCTCTTACTCGCTAAGTCCTACGATAACTTAGACCAGTGGACAAAGGCGCTACCATATTACCAGGCCGTCGCTAAGTCTGCCTCAGGCTCTGATCTAGGGTTCAATGTGAGTTAC
This sequence comes from Akkermansiaceae bacterium, assembly GCA_011524615.1. Lineage (GTDB taxonomy): Bacteria > Verrucomicrobiota > Verrucomicrobiia > Verrucomicrobiales > Akkermansiaceae > WTJZ01. The sequence goes on from WTJZ01000036.1 coordinate 3,082, forward strand.
CTCCTACTCTCTAAATTCACTCCAGAGACCCTCCCTCTCGACTCCGCGAACGACTTCCTCTCTACATACCAGTCGCAGAGCAATGAGAAATACCATGGCATCCTCCTGCTCAAGGCAGAGACACTCTTCCAACAAGGCAAACTCAAAGATGCCCTCCCAGTTTATCAATCGATCAAAGCCAGCCTCCTCTCCTCCGAGAACCAAAAGACGATTGCCTACCGCATCTGTTATCTACTCCTGAATAGCGCATCTCCAGAGCGCAGCATCCCAGCCATTGTCTCATTCACGTCTGAACATGCTGATGATAAGCGCACGCCGCACCTCCTCTTTGACCTAGCAGGACTCTACACTACTCAAACAGAATATTCTAAGGCGATCCAAGCCTACACCACCGCAGCTGCACACTCCTTCACCACCCCTGAGATCACTCTCATCGGACGCCAGCAAATCGCTAAACTCTACACCAAGGTCGAAGATTACCCAGCAGCTGCGCAGGCGTACCAACTACTCCTCGATAAGCACCAAAAGGGACAAGAAGCATCTACTCTCAGCGAATGGACCTTCTGGCATGGCGTTTCATCATTCAAGATACAGGACTGGGCTACTGCCAAAGTCGCACTTCGCCAGACGCGCCCGGTGTCTACTTATGCCACAGAGTCGACCCAATACCTCGCCCTCCTCGCCTACCAGCAAAAGGATGCCACCGAGTTACTCGATGAGTTAAAGCACTACGAATCACTCTCTAGCAAACCACTCGCGACGCCCCTCTACCTCTATGTAGCCGTTGAGAACATGAAGTCTCAATCATATCCTAATGCCTGGTGGGGCTTCACGCGCAGCATTAAGCCGACCACGCCAGAATCCTACAGCACCCTGGACCCAGTGATCCTAGAGGCCTATGCCGAATGTGCCCATCAACTAAAGCAATATCAAGAGCTCAAGCTCATGACAGCCTATCTAAAGCAAGTAGAACTCCCAGCCTACCGTAAGGTTCTCAACCTATACCGCTCGGGCCTAGCCCTCTATCACTCCGAGGGAGCTGCCGCTGCACAAACTGATGTAGAGGATGCCGTCCGAATGAACCCTGGAGGCACGCTCAAGTATGACCTTCTCCTCCTCGCAGGACAGATCGAACACGGTCTAGGCCATACTGCTAATGCCTCGCGACTACTCAAGCAGGTCGTTTACTTCTCTGCTCCGGAGCAAAAGACTGCTAAGATCCAAGCTCTAGAGCTCTTAATTAAGAGTGCTCAACAGTCTTCTGATAACCAAGAAGAACTCGCGGGCTACCAAAAAGAGCTTGAACTCCTTCGCTAAGTTCTCTTCTTCACTCCCATTATGCTCCAGTGTTCCCTCTTTCGCACTCTACTTGCCCTTCTGATGACCGGAATGGCATTAGCTCAGTATAGCCCGCAGGATATTGCTCTGCAGAATGCTACACAACACTACAAGCTCGCACTCGACAGTCAGGACTACTACGAGCAGAGCAGCGCGTACTATACTGCCGAAAAGGAACTCTCACGCTTCATCAGGAACTACCCATATAACGAGCACCGTCCTGAGGCCACCTACATGTTAGGTGTCTGCCAGCTGAATACAGATCAAGTCGACCTCGCGAGGGAAAACTTCTCTTACGTTAAGTCTGTCTTCCCCTCCACCCCAGCAGCAGGCGCGAGTGCCTATAAGCTCGCGGAACTACAACTCCAAGACGAGAACTACCAAAAGGCGCAGAAACTCTTCCACCACGCCTACCTCTATACCACTAAGCCGCAACTCAAGTCTCATGCGAAACTGCAGGAAGCCATCTGCTGGCAGAAACTTGAGAACTATCAAAAGGCACACAAAATCCTCAAAACCTTTCAGCCATCTGATCTCGACCTCTACCTAGAGAGCCAGTTCATCCTCGCTGATGTAGAACTCGCGCGAGGAAAGTACCAGCAGGCTCAGGATATCTATGAATCGCTCCTCGCCTCTACAGAGGTCGAGCTCCTCACTAAGCAACGTGCCCGCATCAATCTACTCAGATGCTACACTCAGCTAGGTCAAACCGAGCGCGCAAAGACATCGAGCCTCGCCATCCTCAGTACCGCAGGCATCCCAGCAGAACTCAAGTCCGTCGCCCAACTCGAACTCTATAAGATCTACACCGCTGAGGAGAACGACACCGCCCTCCTAGATAACTATCAATTAGGCATCTTTAGCGGATCAGCAGAAGACACCGCACAGGCCAATCTCCTCGCTGGCTACGCCTTCTTGAGAAAAGGAATGTTCAACCGTGCTATCGACACCTTCTCGCGTGCCGAGCGCCTTATGCCAGCTACTAAGATCGGCATGGAAGCCTCTTACCGCCGACTCCATTGCTTCTATCAACTAGAAGGGAAGGACATCCCAGAGATGGCCAGCCTCTTCTACGATGCCTACCAAGATCAAGCCCTAGACAGTAAGGCCTGGCTCATCGGGGCAAAAGTCCTACAAGCGGAACACCTCTACGCCTCTGGCGACCTCTCTCTCGCTAGCGAAGTATACCGTAGCATCAACTCCGACTCTCTTCCCCTATCCCTGCGTCCAGCCTTCCTCTACAAGAAAGTCTCGTGCATGATGGAGAACAAGGAATATGACCGGGTCACCAGATCCGCGGGGGCCTTTCTCTCTGACCATTCCTCTCACGCGCTAGCAGCTGAGGTGACTTACCAACGTGGTGTAGCCCTCCTAGCACAGAATAACCTCAGCTCCGCGATCAAAGACTTTCAGTCCATCATCGATCACAACCGAGAGTCGGAGCTCTCTGCCCTCGCTCTCCAGGGACTGATCAAAGCATATAGTAAGAACTATAACTACGACCAGCTCCTCCTCTCCACCCAACTCCTCCTCAATAAATTCCCTGGCCTCAACCGAAACTCTAAGGCCTTCGCCAACTACTGGCAAGGTTGGGCCTACTTCAAGAAAGAGAACTACACCAAGGCAATCCCTTGCTTCGAGGAGGCTCGCACTCTCGCGCCTAACGTCTATAAAGAACCCTCAGGCACTCGTATCGTTCTAGCGGCTTATTACCAACAGAATGCTAGCTTACTCAACCAAGCCTACCAACGCATCCAACGTGATGTTCCTGGCAAATACTTCCCGCCAAGAATTCTCGCCTGGCTGGGAATCTCACTCTATCAACAAGAAGAATACAAGAGTGCCCGGAGAGTCCTCCACGGTCTCTCAACCCCTCAAGCGCTCGACCAGACGCCTCTAGAAGTCTGGCGACACCTCAATAAAGCTAATGTCAAATTAGGCCAATCAAAGGCCGCACTCTCCTTCACTCAATACGTTATCGACCAATCGGAGAGCCCTCTCCTCAAGGTAGATGCCTACCTAGACCACATCGAGGCCCTAACCGCACTCAAGCAATACCAGAACGTCATCACCAATGCACAAAGCGCCCTCGCTCTCGAACCATCAGGACTCCAAGAAGCGAACATCAGACTCCTCCTCGCACAGGCTCTCGAACAGGAAAAGCGTCAGGCTGAGGCGCAGAATGAATACCTCTTAGTAGCCTCCAAGCTCTCAGGCGACTCCGAACTCCGTCCCCTAGCCCTGTATCGCGCTGGCACCATTATGCAGCAGCTCAACCCTGAAGAGGCTCAAGCCATCCTCAATAACCTCAAGTCAGAATACCCCAACTGGGTCGCACCAACGGAGTAATAGTGGAAAAATCTGCCGAACTGGTACAGGATTTACATTCCTACGAACCTATATCGGAGGCAACTCAGTAGAACAGGCCTCCCCTCTAGTCGAACTCCCGCTAAGAAGTTTCGCTACGTCGGTCTTAGTACAACTCGTTGCCACACTTACGGCAGTATTTAGCGTCTTCGAGATGACCATGAGCGCCACAACCAGGGCATGCATCGGTAGTCGTATCTCCAGATTTAGTCAACTCAGCCGTCACGATACCGGTCGGCACGGCAATGATCGCGTAGGTAGATAGCATCGTCAGAGTAGCAATAAATTTACCGATTGCGGTAATAGGTGAGATATCACCATACCCGACTGTCGAGATCGTCACGATCGCCCAATAAATACTCTGTGGGATATTCTCATAGCCATCATTAATTTGCCCCTCTACGAAGTACATAAGAGTACCTGAGATCACGGCAAAGACTAACACCGTCATGAAGAAGACCATAATCTTAGCCCTACTAGAGTAGAGCGCCTTCATGATCACATCTCCACCTTCTACGTGATTCACCATCTTCAGGATGCGGAAGATCCTGAGTAATCTCAAGATACGCACCACGAGTAGCGACTGAGCTCCTGGAATAATGACGGCTAAGTATGTCGGCAGACAACTAAGTAAATCCACCAGCCCATAGAGGCTAGTCACATAGCGCATCGGACGATCCACTATCATCACTCTGAGGAGAAATTCGACCGTAAAGACAATCGTGAAGAACCACTCTGCCTTCACTAATAAATCTCCATACTCCTCCGCTATCGACCCAACACTCTCCAGCGTCACCACGATGACGCTGAGCCCTATCAGGACGAGTAGGCTAATATCAAACGCCTTCCCCATCGGGGTCTCCGCCTCAAAGATGACCTCTCGCAGCTTATTTCTAAACGAGTTCTTATTCATTGAGCAATGACTTCACATCTTCTACCGATCGACCACTTGTCGAATATTGCGAGTGCTTCACCACCTTTGGTGCGACATAGGCCTCACGGCGTTGCTGCACCCGAGTACTCTCCTTCTTACTATATGCACTGGTCGTCGTCTCATAAGCGGACTTCGTCTGATACTTACTCGTATCATACCGCTTCCCTGCCTCGCTAGTCTTCTTACTCGCCAGATCCGCATTCTGCTTCACGAATTCGGGCGAATGCTCGAATCGGGTATCTCCGTTCGCCCACGGCTTCCATGGAGACTTCTTCCCTTCCTTATTCCAACGCTTAGCATCATATTCAGAGGTCTGGTACTGCTTATTACGCGACTGCCCCCCCTCTTGATAGAGAGTTTCCGTCTCTCCGAATGGATTTTTTCTATCCGTCACTGCTCGGACTACTCCACTCTCCGGGTCCGTAACGATATTATACCCGTTCGAAAACTTATCTAATCCCTGCGCCTCTGACTCATTGGCCATCGAGGTAGACGCATCGACACTGCTATTGATCTCAGCACTCTGACTACAACTCACGTAGCCGAGGGCCATCACCAAAATAGCAAAGTACCATCGTGTCGAATTTTTTAACTTCATGGTGTAAACGTACCCCAAAGTTTCAGTCCTCCGCAATCACTATTTGCCTTGACCCGTAGAACTATCTATCATGCAAGTATAGCCCCTATCTCATGACGAAGCGCCCTAACCTCAACTCTCTTACTCGTACAGAACTCGCAGATGCTCTCGCAGAGCATAAGCAACCTGCATTCCGTACCGATCAGGTACTCGACTGGTTATGGAAGAAGCGTGTCAGAACGATCGACGAAATGACCAACCTGCCTGCGAAGCTACGCCAGGTGCTCAATGAAGAGTTCTCTATGACTCCCCCGAGTCCTGTTGGTGTACTCAAGTCTTCCGACACCACGCAGAAGGCTCTCTTCAAGCTCAAGGACGGACGCTATGTCGAATCTGTTCTTATCCCGGCATCACAAGCACTCTATGGTGAGAAGTCGGACCGCCTCACTCTCTGTGTCTCCTCACAGGTAGGATGTGCCTACGGATGTAAGTTCTGTGCCTCTGGACTCGCTGGATTCACAAGAAACCTCGACCCTGATGAGATCGCGGGGCAAGTCGTAGAAGTAGAGCGAGCCACTGGCCAACGCGTCAACAATATGGTCTTCATGGGAATGGGTGAACCCCTCGCCAATATCAAGAACCTCCTTCGTGCCCTAGAACTCATCACACAGCCGTGGGGCATCGGGATCGGCGCCCGTCACCTCACCATCTCGACCTCCGGCCTCGTCCCTCAGATCAAGAAACTCGCCGACCACCCACAGCAAATCCGTCTCGCCATCTCTCTCCATGGTGCCACTGATGAGGTCCGTAATAAGATCATGCCGGTCAACAAGAAGTGGGGCGTCGACGAACTATTCGACGCACTCCACTACTGGAACGAGCGTAAGAAGCAACGCCTCACCCTCGAGTACATCCTCATCCAGGGGATCAACGACTCCGAAAAGGATGCCAAAATTCTCGCCCAAAAGGCCAAAGGACTGGGAGCAAAGGTCAACCTCATCCCATACAACACCGTCGAAGGCCTCGAGTGGATCCGCCCGTCTGATGACCACTGCCGACGCTTCAAAAACATCCTCATGAACGCCGGTGTGACTGCCACTCTCCGTACAGAAAAGGGGCACGACATCGATGCGGCCTGCGGACAACTCCGCCTGAAGAAAGAAACCGAAGAAGGCATCATTGAGAGCCCAGTTTAATCTAGCCGATCCCTCACGAGGCACTCCATTGTAGAGGGAGGCTCATCGTCAGTGCCCAAAACGCGAATTCACTCATAGAATCAAAAAAATTCAGTAACTTTGTACAACTGTTGTTATCCTTGGCATAATAATTAGTAATATGACGAATTGGATAACAAAAGTTACTCAGGCTTCCTTACTAGGTGCAGCCTTAGTCTCGACATCGATTGCTAGTGAAGCATCCTCAGACCTAGGCGCGATTTGGTGTATCGGGGACTCGATTACACAGGGAAATGCAGACCGAGACGGTGAGAGCACTCCACGTAGTGCCCTCTACGATCTACTCAAATCTAAGGGATACGACTTCACCTTTACCGGTCACCACACCGCGAACCCAGAAGGACTACCTGACTCAGAGGACTACCTCTATCACTCAGGCATCTCAGGAATCAGAATTGGTCACCCTGAGTATGACGCCCGAGCCTTCGCACCTAACTTGAATAACTTCTACCAGCGAGGCACTCTCAAGAAGAATCCACCATCACTCGTCCTCATCATGCTCGGGACAAATGATATTGGAGCTGGATTCCATAATGCGACCGCCCCAGATCGCCTGAAGGCTCTCATCAACGACATCTATCAGCTCGATGGCATCGGCAAGCCGACCGTCCTCGTCTCTTCTATTCCACCGAACCGTCGCAAGGAGCAAGAGAGAACGAATGTCATGATCTTCAACGGCACTATCTCGGATATCGCATCCGACCTCAGAGGAGAAGGCAAGGACGTCTACTTTGTCGACCAATTCCAAGCTCTCGATCAGACCTACGAGAGTAGCATGACTCCTGATAACCTCCACCCTAGTGGCGCCGGTAATAAGGTTATCGCTGAGACCTGGGTAGCTGCTATCGAAGATCTCCGCAATGAAGTACGCCCAGTCGCTACTCCAGATAAATTCCCTGGTGAACGCGGAGAGTTCAAAGGATATGAAACCTACAAGATCCGCGCTAACGGAGGACACTTCGAAGTCATCTGTCCGAAGGTAGCTGCACCTGGCAAGCCATGGTTATGGAGAAGTCTCTTCTGGCACGCCATTAACCGCGTGAACGAAGCCGACCTTAAACTCGTTGACGAGGGATACCACATCGTCATCGCTCATGGAGATGTAGCAGGGCACCCTAGCGGGAATAAGAACATCAATGCCGCATACGACTACGTGACCAAGGAACACGGATTTAATAAGAAGGTCTCCATGTCCTCTATGAGCCGAGGCACCCTCTCCCTCTTCCGTTGGGCCTTCGAGAACCCAGAAAAAGTCTCCAGCATCTACGTCGACAACGGCGTCACCAACATCAAGAGCTGGCCTGCGGGACAACTCGTGGAAGGAAACGTCTCCATCGCTAAGGGAGCTAAAGTATCATGGGAAGACTTCAAGCGTAAGTTCGGCTACAAGACGGACGCCGAAGCGATCCAAACCAAGGAGAGCCCGATCGAGATGCTAGAACCACTGGCAAAGCATAATGTACCCATCCTCCTCGTCTGTGGCGATAACGACCCAGCCGTCCCGTACTCAGAAAATGATGCCGTCGTCAAAGAACGCTATGAAAAGCTCGGAGGCACCGTAGAGATGATCGTCCATAGCAAGGGACACAGCCACGGCCTACCTGACCCAACGCCGATCCTCGACTTCATTAGGAAGCACTTCGATACCGCTAAATAATCCACCCATTATATATATTACCTAGAGAAGCCAGCATCCGCTGGCTTTTTTTATACTTATTTCTCCGCGCTCACACATCATCAGGATTATCGATACCTCTAGCCCTCAACTCTATGTTATCGTCACGTGAGATATGACCAAACTGACACTCATCATCCTACTCAGCCTCATGCCTCTCGCATCAGCTCAGGAACTTGTCATCCTCCTCCATGGTCTCTCGAGAACGAGCAAGAGTATGAACAAGATGGAATCACACCTCTCAGCCGCAGGCTTCTCTGTCCTCAATCTCAATTACCCCTCGGATCAATACGATATCGAAACCCTCAGTGAAGAGGCGCTCACCACCGCAACGAACTCCCCCCTTGCGCAACAATGCTCTCGCATCCACTACGTCACCCACTCCATGGGTGGCATCCTCGTCAGAAGCTATTATTCTCGTCACCCAGCAGACAAACTAGGTCGCGTAGTCATGCTAGCGCCTCCGAACCAAGGGAGCGAAGTCGTAGACAACCTGAAAGACTGGTGGCTCTTCAAGCGCATCACCGGCCCTGCAGGCGGAGAACTCAGTACCCAGCTCACTTCCACTCCTAACCGGCTCGGCCCTGTCACCTTCCCTCTAGGAGTGATCTCCGGAGACCGCTCCATTAACTGGATCAACAGCCTCATGATCCCTGGCCCTGATGATGGAAAAGTCTCGATCGAACGCACCAAAATATCCGGCATGACAGATCACCTCATCCTTCACACCACCCATCCCTTCATCATGAAGAATGACACCGTCATCCAACAAACACTCTCCTTCCTAAAAAACGGACACTTCCTCCACCCTTAAATCTAATTCGAATATAAGAGCACTCCATCCCTCCGAAGCACTCATGAGAAGACGAGCGACGTAAACCGAAAAACCAAGGAGTCTCTTTTTGTAAAAGAGAAGGCGAAGAGTTTTCCAAACTCGAAGCGGAGTGCTCTAGGATACCCGTTTTCTCAACGCTGATCTCTACAAGAGTCCCCCCTCCAACAGTCCCGAAGGAGCCTACCAGCTCTCTGAGTAGAGAGTACGTTATACGAAAAAACGCTTTCAAAACGCTAATCTTTCAATCAAAATTAGTATCATGCCATCAAGTCCGATTCAACCTGGCGACATCTTTACCGCCCCCTTATCAAACGACAAGGTCGTATACGGACAAATTCTGTATAAGAATAGCTATCATTGCCACCTGTATGCATGCTTTTTTAGAACTGTCTATAGCATCGACGATCAGCCAGATCTCCTATCAGTCACAAAA
>WTJZ01000036.1:12575-14023 GCA_011524615.1 Akkermansiaceae bacterium
GAATGGAAAAGGCTTGGAAACATCGAACCAGAATACGAAAAGCTCCCACAACCTTACTTCATTAGGAGTACCAGAAAAGGCGATTGCTTATGTGACTTCTTTGGTCGAGCAATACGTGCAGCTACAACAGCAGATAAACTTTATTACGGAAGGAAGGATAATAAAGATTATATTTGGCGGGCCATAGAACAAGCCTACGAGAACTCTCAAACGATGGATCAACACGCACGGCATACGCAACATTTGATATCTCTAAGCAAGCTCATCCCAAGAGACACGGAAGCAACAGATACGCTGGAACATACAATATTTAAGAGTGGCTCGGAAGTGTGGTACTTTCACAAATCACCAATTCTGGCATATAGGTGAGTTCAAGAGCCTTATCTTCCTTCTCTGGTCAATGCCGCATTCAATCGGAGCGTCTCTGGGGTATGTGATCTTTCTTCAAGATGAGGCCCTTCATGACATCTCCCCCAAGAGAGCATATTCTTAACCGTGGTATTCAGAGGGTAAGCCTTATCATAAACAAATCTCAGCCCTTCTAACGGCGAATAGGTAATTCCATTATCTGCAGCGATGATCCCTTGCGATTGCCGAGAGAGGTCCTGCACTTCTGGGAGCTCGCCATGCTCTCTAATTTTACTGTAGAGCTCCTTTACTAACACTTCGTTCTCTTCGTAGTAAAGAGGTTTACACTTAGAGATACCTATCTGACAGTAAATAGTTGTGAGTGTAAACGTGACCACACATACCGCGATTAAGGTAAGCCTCATTTTATGTAGGGTAACAATTCACGCGATTCAGCCCCACTAGGTCAAACTCTAGCTCAATAGTAAGCCCCCCTCTTTTGTAGTAGTAGATCACGTCGTCTGCATCTTGGTCATCTTTGCTATCTGGTACTCCTACTAACTCATGGATTTGACTCATGGTCATCCCTCTCTTGATTTCATTACGATTAATAATGACCTGAGCATTCTTTAAATGAGTCCCGATATACTCTAACTTGGACGAACACTCTAAGATGCTATCCCCATACAATAATCGTAGATAATCAGCTTCAACCTTTTCGCTCGAATCAGGCTTACCAAAGACCGAAAGTGACTCTCTACTACACCCTAGGTGCACATCATTCATCCTCCCTTCCATTGGGTAAAAGACAAAATCATGCGGCTTAACATCCCACGAATCACAGAAAAGCAACTTCTTTTTAAACAATCCAAACATATCATTACTTCATCCCACTCCCCCCTCCTTGACAAGACCAGAAATAAGCAAATACCCTGATCACGTCAGCAAAGAAGATAAACGCGGAAATAGCACCACTAAACACCGCATTAGACGAGTCTAGAGTATCAAAAAAACCAAGGAGTCACTTTTTGAAAAAGTGAAGGCGAAGAGTTTTCCAAACTCGAAGTTGAGTGGACTTTGCCAGTTGATACCACCAACAC
>WTJZ01000282.1 GCA_011524615.1 Akkermansiaceae bacterium
GTTTAGGATATCGAGCATGCGGCCGCCCCAGCCAGTACCAGCAAAGGGGCCATTGTTACTATCAGAGATAGAGGTCTGCCACTGCTCGATTTGGTCACTATGTGAGAATCTCCCGTAGGGCAGGCTCGTTGCTCCACTATTGTACTGCGCGAGGGTGGTGGGTTCTACGAGGGTCCCTACATTCGCGACGAAGCTGAGATCTCCCTCATCAAACATCGTCTTGACCCCAGACAGGCTCGTGCTCAGATGGTAATCTTGTGCCCCGTCAAAGATTTGGTGAGCCACTGTGCGATCGATACCAAGGATACCTCGGGTGGCAAGGTAGTCAGTATATCCGTCGATCCCTGGAGTCAGCATATTGAACGAGTCATTACCTCCATACAGATAGATGCATACGAGCCCCTTGTAATCGGTAATGGATCCCGCCGTGCGCTGAGCGAATAGCTGGTTCGTCATCTTGAGCGACAGCAGAGAGGACATCGCCCCAATGCCGGTCATCCTGCCACAGTCTGCGAGAAAGCGACGCCTAGAGGTCTGTTTGTTATTGAAGAGTGAGTTCATGGTCTAATGAATAAGTAGCCTAAAAAATGACGCTGAAGTCGGAGGAGTTAAAGATAATGGAGAGGAGCCCAGCAAAGTTCTCTGTCGTTGCTCCTCCAGTAGAGTTGGCTAGACTTGCTAGGGTGGAGCACAGTTCTGGGGAGATCTGTCCCTTACAGAACCAGAGGTTAATATCATCGATGAACTCCTCTACGGTGGCGTTCTTCTCAAAGAGATAACGAAGATAATTATAGCTCACCGATGTTGGGAGGCTTTCATTACCATCGAAGTTAAAGCTAGTTGAGGGGGAATCTTGATTGACGATAGTATATAAGGTCTCGAATTGGTGGATCACGTACGGGGAGAGGATCTCGGATTCTGGAGCGACTAGGTTGATCCCGAGGTCCTCTTCTGCTTCTGCGAGGTCACCTACTGATGGTGAGTAGTCAGTATCATAATAGTTAAATACAGAAGGCGCTCTCATGGGGATCTGCCCAAAGTGTGGGGTCTCGTCCGAGCCAGAGCGCTTCGTCTTGGGGCGAAATCGGATCCATCCATCGTCTTCTCCAGAGAGGCATTGTGAGAAGCGGTAGAACTGGGTCCACTTGAGGATTGGTTCGCAGATCCGAGCGCTGGCGCTACGAGTAGGAGACGCGGTGACTAGTCCATCTGCAACCGTATACTCCACCGCTTGACGAGCCTCTGTATCGAGGAGGATCGCCTTGATCACACTACTGAAGTCTCCTACAGTACCTGATCCGTAGGGGCCGTTTCCGTTCCATGCTTCCACCACACGGCCGATATATGCTGCTGAAGGGTTCGAGCTCGTGAGTCGCTTAATGAGCTGACGGCTAATGAACGGAGCGGTACTCGGGTGTAATGCGAGGGTATCGAGCGCCTGAGTAATGTCTGCGTCACCGCCTTGATTCGCGGCGATGATAGATCCGTCTAAGAGTACCTTACTCCCCTGGTCATGATGCTCCTCGGACATGGTCATCGGCCATACGAATCGATTACTCCTATTCGTCCTAGGAGCGTCAAAGTCATCTAGGACTCCATCACCAACGCTGAGGCCCAGCCCTGTAAACACTCGAGCGAGTTCGGTGATATCCTCATTCGTGTAGTTCTCTAAGCGATTGCCAGCAGAGTCGTATGTAAACTGTCCATCTTGATCGTAAGCATAGACTCCACAGGAGAAGAGTTGCATGACCTCTCTAGCATAGTTCTCGTCAGGAGAGGTGCCCAGCTCAGGATTCGCCTTTCGGTTTTGGGCTGATGAAAGATAGAGCCCCATGAATGGATCGTAACTAATGTCGGTAAGCAGGTCTCGATGGGTCCCGAAGGCTCGGTCCATGAGCTGATCGTAGTAGAGGGTGTACGATTGCCAAATGTTGTTACGCTCTTCATTAGCCCAGAATGCAGAGGAGGTAACGAAGATTTGGCTGAGTGCAAATGCTATCCGGTTACGAAGCTGTTCCTTGGATTGGATCGTCTTATTCCACCAGGCCATTTCGAAGTTTTGTATATTGACCGATCGAGTAGAGCTCCCCCATAGGTAAAGCGCTTGGTGCGTATAACAGTCCTCAGTAAAGGTACTCTCATCTCGAGGCAGGGAGAATTGAGACTCAATCCAGTTCTCGCACGCCGTGATAACGCCTAGATCTTGGATCTCATTGGCTAGCGAAGCGATCTCTGCGGGAGTGCCCCCCATACTTGCTTGTGATAGAAAGTGCCCCGCCTGAGAGATCGCGATATGATCCTCTACAGAGATCGTCTCGGCATCTGCGATCCATAGCTTCTGGTATGGCTCACCATTGATCAAGAGCGTGAGGACCTCATCCGATTCGATGATCCCATCATCGACGGGGGTAATGGTAAAGGTCGTCGAAGAGACCCCCGCAGGAAGTATGACGATATTGTCTAGTAGGGGGTGTCCATCAGAGTCGGTAATCTGATAATCACTAGAGTCTACACCATTACTTGCGACTAAGGCATCATTGGTGATCTCGAAGGCTAATACGGTCTCTAGGTCTATCAGTGTGTTAGTGGTCGTCGGGGTACGCGTAATGGTCACATCAGCCCCGATCTGTTCACTCTCGTAGAGCATATCATTATCAATGGAGATGGTCACATCTGCCAGTTGGGCATCGGCGATGAGGCGTTGCAAGGCGGCGAGATCTCTAGGTGTATCTTCCGTTTCAGAGAACTCCTCTCCAGCGTTCACCGCTAGGAGTTCAGCATTGGATACTGCCGAGTCATCAGTGAAGCCGTCTAACTGCTCTTCTTCCCATTGTGTTAATCCATCTTGGTCCGCATCGAGGTCCAGCACCACTGCCCGATAGAAGTACTGACGATAGAGAGCAGGGTCAAAGGTGAGTTGGATGTCGCCATCGATCCCGTAGAGGAGATCCCCAGCGTCTACCCAATTCCCTACGTCCAAGTCCTCGCACACTTGAATGCGGTAGGCCTTCCCCAGTACGGATGGTAAGATCAGGCCGAGGTTGTTGAGTTCATTTTGTGTAATGTGTATCGCCAGGCGCGACTCTGCGCTGAACGGGTTGGTACCAGCTAAGGATTCTTCATAGTTAGATACCCCATCGTTATCTGCATCTAGCATCCTAGACTCTGCTGTTTCCACGAGTTCGGTCGCTCCATAGCGCCGTTCCCAGAGGTCACTCACGCCATTGGTGTTGAAGTCAGAGTTCCCCGCAGACAGTATGTACTGGGTTCCAGTGAGGATCAGGTCGTCGATCACATGCGTTCTAGAGGGCAGGCCTTTATTATCTGAGAATGCGATCCCGATGGTGAGACTGTTACCAGCAGAGAGCGTGTAGTAAAATGGGATGGTATACCTGTTGTAGTTATTACTCGTCAACGGGTTGGACGACTCCGTAAAGATGGCGTCCCCGTACCCAGATCCCGTATCTAGATAGAGATTCATTACGGGGGCGTTGCCGTTCAGACTAAAGCGGTTATAGTCGAAGGTGAGCTCACGGAAGATGATCTCACTTCCTGCGGGTAGGGCCTCGCCACTGATCTCAAAGGTCGTGGAAATAGCGGACACTGGGGCGCTATCATTAGCGGTGGTCGCAGCTGAGGTCCAATACCCATTGTCAGTAATGCTCCCTTCTGGATTCAGGCCAGAGTTCCCCCCAATGGTGAGGGAGAGATACTCATTGAGCTCATCGGCAGAGGCTTCACCAGAGAGCGAGGCTATGACATCTGAGGGTGGGGTGAGGGTAATGCTGGTGAGGCGGTCAGGCGCTTGTTGTTCGAAGCTCCCTTGTAACTCTAAATTATCGAGAATATGAGTACGAGAGCTGAGCATATGGATATCTGCAAACGCAAATCCGATAGTGACCTGTTCTCCATTGCTCAGAGTGACTCCAATAGGGATATGGTGAGTCTCGGTGACGCTGGAGCTTGCGGGAGTGTCATTGACTGTATACAGCGAGCTTCCATAACCGTCCCCATTATTCACGTAGACATTCATGACAGGAGCTGAGCCGTTGAGTTCTAACCTGGTATAGTCTAGTGTAAGGGTGTCGAGCGTGATCGTTTCTCCGTCATCTAATCCGGTAGCGGTATAGCTAAATGATGTGGCGATCGCAGTACTCGAGGCTCCGTCATTAGGAGTAGTCGCGGCGCTGACCCAATATCCCTGACTAGAGACCGATGAGTCTGGGTTTTGGCCGACATTAGCCACGATGGAAGAATTAAGGTGTTCTGTAATAAAGTCTGCAGAGGTATTCCCTGAATATTCCGCCAGAGGGGCGGAGAAGCAGAGACCCAGCACCATACTAGCGCCTAAAATATGTGAGTACGCTATAGACATAAAATTATATTTCCTTAACATTACAGACAGTAGTACAAGAGTGCTATGGATGAGTTGTACGGTGGGTTGTAAAAAAGTTGCGCCGTCTTCTTAGTAGCGTTCTCCAACTGGTGACCAATAATAGTGTGAGGCTCGATGGCTCTGGGACTGCGACTGTT